>JACQPU010000258.1 GCA_016207365.1 Ignavibacteriales bacterium
GGCGTGGAGGACGGAACACTGTGAGGTTGTAAGAAAAAAAATCCCCGCTGAGGGGGACTTGAGAAGGGACCTTAGTTTGCCGAATAGACGCTGATGCGTTTCTTCGCCTTGCCTACGCGCTCGAACCGCACCACCCCGTCGACAAGAGCAAACAACGTATCGTCGCCTCCCAGCCCGACGTTAATGCCGGGTTGGAACTTGGTTCCGCGCTGGCGGACCAAAATGCTTCCGGCTGAAACAGTCTCACCACCAAATGCCTTTACGCCGAGACGCTTGGCCTGACTGTCCCGACCGTTTCGAGAACTTCCACCGCCTTTTTTATGAGCCATCTTCTAGTAACAAACCAAAAGTGAATGGTGAATGGTGAATCGTAAATCGTAGATCCTCCCCCTCTGACCTCTGACTTCTGACCTCTGACCTCCGACCTCTGTCTAACCTATCCCCAGAATTTCCAGTTCTGTAAACGCCTGCCGATGCCCCTTGAGCACCTTATATCCCTTTCGCCGCTTCTTCTTGAACACCGTTACTTTGTCGTCCTTACCGTGTCCGAGAACCTTCGCCTCGACCTGAGAACCTCCGACATACGGAGATCCTACCTTTGTCTGGTTGTCATCGCCGACAAGGAGAACCTTGTCAAACGTGAGCTTATTGCCTACCTCGGATTCGATCTTCGGAACCTGAAGTTTGTCGGATTTCGTAACCTTAAACTGCTGACCGGCAATTTCGACTACTGCGTACATTTCAATGACCCGATATAAAAGGTGGGGGAATCGAATTCTTAGAAAGAAAAAGGTAGAAAAAAATGAGCAAAAAGTCAATGAATCTGCACAGCTCAACACGTTGTTCGTGTCGGGGGGATGAACAACGCCTGCCTGCCCGCCAAAAGAGCCGGCGGGTAAACCGGCAGGCAGGAAAAAACACAAAAAAGGACGGATCGACACGAATCCGATTCGTGCTTTTTCCGTCTCTTTCCGTGTAAACCCGTGGCCTATCCTTTGTTCGACAACAACCGCATGCTGTTCAGAACGACCACAAGCGTCGCCCCGTCATCGGCCAAAATTGCCAACCACAGGCTTGTCATTCCAAGCACACCCAGAATCAGAAACACCGCTTTCGTGGTCAGGGCAATGACAATGTTCTGTTTGATGATTGCCAGTGCCCTCTTTCCAAGTCGGATGCTGTAAGGAATGTGAAGAAGATCGTCCGACATCAGAACGACGTCCGCGGTTTCAAGAGCCGTATCCGAACCCACGCCGCCCATAGCAATGCCCACGTCTGCCGCCGCCAGCGCAGGTGCGTCGTTGATTCCATCGCCCACCATCGCAACAGGGCCAAACGTGTTTTTGAGCTTCCGGACAGCCGCCAGTTTGTGCTCCGGAAGAAGCTCCGGTCGCACCTCGTCGACGCCCAAAGCGGCGCCGACCGACTCGGCGGTTCCGCGATTGTCTCCTGTAAGCAGGACGATCGGAGACACGCCCAGGCCATGGAGATCCTCAATGGTCTTCCGGCCTTCACGCCTGACTTCGTCGGCAATGCCGATCACGCCTACCGGACCGCGATCATCTGCCAGGACAACCGCTGTCTTTCCCTGCCTTTCCAGTGAATCCAGCACACCCTCCAGTTCTGGCGTGCAGACACGGAGTTCCTCCATCAAAGGATGGTTCCCAAGGGTGTATCGCGTGCCGTCAACTGTCGCCCTGACACCCTTCCCGGGAAGAGCTTCGAAGTCCCCAATATCCGCCCTGAGAACAGGAATTCCCTCCGCCTCAGCCTTTTTGAGAAACGCGTCGGCAAGATGATGCTCAGAATGAGCTTCGAGTGCTGCTGAAATGCGCACGATTTCCGACGAGGAAACGGAATTCAGTCTCACAATGTCGGTGACCACCGCCTGCCCGGTTGTAATGGTTCCCGTCTTGTCGACAGCAATGGCCCGCACGCCGGCAAGATGTTCCAGATGAATGCCTCCCTTGATGAGCACGCCCTTTCTTGCCGCATGGGTTACCGCGTTGATGACACTGACAGGTGTCGAAATGACAAGTGCGCATGGGCAGGCGATCACAAGCAGGACAAGCGCCCTGTAAAACCAGGTTTCAAAGCCTCCTTCGAAGAGAAAGGGCGGAAGGATTGCCACTCCGATGGCAAGAAAGAAGACGGCTGGAGTGTAGGTTCGCGCAAATCGCTCGATGAACGTTTGTGATGGAGCCTTCTTCGCTTGGGCCTCCTCAACAAGCTGCACGATTCGCGCAATCGTCGAATCCCCCGCTGCCTTGCTCACTCGCACCTCGAGCGCTCCGCGCTGGTTGATTGAACCGGCATAAACGGCGTCCCCCGCGTTCTTGCCGACAGGAATGGATTCGCCTGTGATGGCCGACTGGTCAACAGAAGAGCTCCCGTCCAGAATTACACCGTCAAGCGGAACACGCTCGCCCGGACGGATGATGATCGTTTGGCCTGTGGCAACATCCTCAACAGGCACCACCGTCTCACTGCCGGCAACCCGGATCGTTGCAGTGGGCGGGGAGAGGTTCATGAGGGATTCGATGGCCCGCCTGCTCCGGTCTGTGGCGAGCGCCTCGAGGAGAAGGGAAACAGCGAACAGGACGATGACAGCGGCGCCTTCGGCATGTTCGCCGATGGCAACGGCTCCGATGACGGCAATGGTCATCAGAAAATTCATGTCGAGGGAAAAAGATCTGACGGCCTTGACCGCCCGGAGGGCAATGCGCCAACCGGAAACCACAATGGCGCTGAGATAGGAAACCGTGGCAACAAGGGCCGGTGCGCCTGAAGCGAAAAGGATCAGGCCTGCGATAAACAATGCCGCCCCGGCAAGTGTCTGAAAGAGCAACGAACGCGCGGGCTTCTCTCGACGAACGCTTCGCCCAGACGTGCCTGGGAGGCCAATTTCCTTGAGGGACTGAAGGATCTGGTTTTCCGGGCATGAGTGCCGGACTTCAATCTTCTTGGTTACGATATGGACCGTCAGGCCGTGGACGCCTTTCTGAGACTCCAACCGCTTTCGGATGGTGGCCTCCTCGGCTGCACAGCAAAGCCCCGAAACATGGAATGTGGATGTTTTCGTCATTTCTTCTGAAAGGATCAACCGCGTTCGCTCACATGACGCTCGGCAACCCGGATCAGATCCTCAATGTGCTCGTCATCCAATGAATAAAACACCATCCTGCCATCCTTGCGGTGTTTGACCAGACGAAGCGTTTTGAGCAAACGCATCTGATGTGACACGGCGGACTCGCTCACGCCAAGCAGGGAGGAAATATCAAGTACGCAGAGCTCGCTGCGGAGAAGGGCCAGGACGATTGTCAGACGTGTGGGATCGCTGAGGATTTTGAAGGTTTCTGCAAGTCCCTCAACCGCTTCAGGATCTGCAATCGCTTTTCGGACGGCGCGTACAGCGGCTGCGTGGTTATGGGAATTCTTTCGCACAAACACCTGAGCAATCGTTCAAGTATAATTCTACAAAAAAGTTCCCCCCGTGTCAAGTGCGGGAACGATCCCACGGCCAACGATTCGCGAGAGCGGGGGTTTTCCTGAGGTACGTCGTATTATCGAGTTGAGAAAGCATGAATGAAGCAACGTCGGCACGCGCGATAGACCTCGTCACAATGTAATGGCCGACGTCCATTCCGTGCTCATGATCGTTCCGTTTTCTTCCATTGGTCAATCGGGCAGGCCTGACAATGGTCCACTCCAGATCGCTCTCCCGGATCATCCGTTCCTGACGACCCTTGTCTCGGAAATAGAAGAAGACAACGAAGGGAATGACGAACAGGGTGTAGTACAGGCCAAGACGTCCGACGGAGTCCCCAACGCCAAGGGACGTCTCACAAATCAGTCGCCTGACGCCGTACTGCTTCATCGCCTGAATAATGTTTGCGGTTCCGCGGGAAAGAATGCGGGAAGGTAGCACCCAGCGACGATGGCCGAGGGCACAGAGGACCGCTTCTTGGCCCTGCATGGCAACAGCCACTGTTTTATTCTCCAGGACGTCGCCTTTGATTGCCCGGAGACGCGGATGCTCAATTCTCAGTCTCTGTGGCCTTCTGGCAAAAGCTGTCACCGAATGCCCCAGCTCAAGAGCCTGGCGAACAAGCTCCTTCCCGGTACCTCCTGTGGCGCCAATGATCAGCAGATTCATCGTGAGAAGTGAATTGGAAACAGTAAACAGTGAACATCGCAAAGTTGTCAGCGATCTGACGGCAAGATACACCCCGAGACTGTAGAATGCAAACAGCCCGGATGACATTCGCCACCCGGGCTGTAAAGGAACGATCTGCGCAAAATCTGCATCAATCAGGCTTCAACAAGTTCCTGCACCTGGACAAACTCCGCATGGATCTCAAACCGGACTTCATTGCTTACTACCACGCCGCCCGTCTCGGTCAGTGCGTTCCACTGAAGACCGTAATCAAACCGGTTCAGCTTTCCGGTAATCTCGAATCCTGCGACCTGACTGCCATCGCCAAGACCTGCAACAGTTCCGTTGTAGATAACATCGAGCGTCACTTCTTTCGTCGTCCCGCGAAGGGTCAGATTTCCCGTCACCTTCAATTCGAAGTCGGAAACCTTTTCGACTGAGGTTGACGTGAAGGACAGCTTAGGGTACCTGGCCACATCGAAGAAATCGGGAGATTTCAAATGGCCATCCCTCTGTTCATTGTTTGTTCTGATGCCGGCGACGTCGGCTTCAAACGTGATCTTCGCATCGCTGAAGTCGTCCTGCTCCGCCTCGATCATTGCGTCAAACGAGCTGAACCGGCCCGTGACGGTTGAAACAACCAGGTGCTTAACCTTAAAACTCACCTCGGAATGTGCCGGATCGATTTTCCATTGTGCCATGACGTGATTCCTTTCTGAATGAATGGTACTGTGATAACGAACGATATCAATATACCATCTTGAGGAGCCCCGGCGCATTCCCATGCGCGAAGAAATTGGATGAACCTATGGTAAGATGTTTCGTCAGCGTTTCCGGGTCATTTCCCGGCGGATACGGCTGAGCGATTGCGGAGTGATTCCGAGGTAGGACGCAATGTGCCCCTGCGATATCTGTTCGGCAAGGTTGGGATAAGTCTTGAGGAAGGTCACATACCGCTCCTCAGCAGACGCGCTGAGCGAATCGCTGAGACGACGGTGGGTGGCGATGTAGTTTGCTTCCTGCAGGAGCCGGAAGAATCGCTCCATTGCGGGCACAGTCTCCAGCAGGGTGTCGCGCGCAGTCCGCTCCAGAAGCAGAACTTCGGAATCCTGAAGGGCATCAATGGTATAGGTGGCAGGAGCGCCGGTGAGATAACTGCTGAGATCCGAGATCCACCAATCGGCCACGGCGAATTGAATAACATGCTCGCCTCCCTTGTGATCGACCGTGTAAGCCCGCAGGCACCCTGCCGTGACAAACGCAATATGCCGGCAAATTTCTCCCTCCTGCAAAAGAAACTGACGTTTCCTGATCCTCTTGTGAGTGAAGTAGGATGTGCAACGCCGAAACCCCTCTTCAGTCAGCGAAACCCTTCGTTCGATATGTGCACGAAGAAGATCAAACATTTGATCGGCAGTCTGAAACGCTGTTGCGCAATCCGAAATCCCTGCCCGCCGCTTCGCTTTTGGCAGGCGGGCACAATCCGGAATCCCGCGGGCCTAACCTACGTCAAATAAATCCCCATCCTTCCCAAACTCACCGCGATGCCCGGTGGAGCTGATGCGCGGATCTCCTTCCACGCACTGTGCATTCCCCTCGACCAGAAGACATCATCAAACACCACTACACTTTGTTGCGCCAGATTCGTCCTTAGCTGATCAAAATACTCTCTTGTCGCCTGTCTGTCATGATGTCCGTCGATAAACGCAAATTCTATGGGGGCATGTTTCTTCAAGACATTGACGAACGTGTCTTGAAATCTTCCTTGGACGACTTCGATTCTTGAGAGGCCCAGGGCCCTGAAGTTTCCGGTCGCGAGCACCGCGAGCGAAGGATCTCCCTCCAAC
>JACQPU010000260.1 GCA_016207365.1 Ignavibacteriales bacterium
GCAGGACGCATGACGGTCAATGTCGAATCGGACAGCGTCGTGAACATTATTTCCAGCACGACAATGACCGTCGAAATGCTGATCAAACAAAAGAGCCTCACGTTGCGACAGGAACTTGAGGATGACCTTCCCATGCTGAACACTGACATCCTCAAAGTCAAACAGATTATTGTGAATCTCCTGAGCAATGCCGTGAAATTCACGGAAAAGGGCGAGATTACCCTGAAGGTGAAGAAAGCCGGAAACGGGATGCTCACGTTTTCCGTCAAGGATTCGGGAATCGGAATCGAAGCGAAGAATATTCCTCTCGTCTTCGAGGAATTCCAGCAGATTGACAGCAGTCACTCAAGGAAGTACAAGGGAACTGGCCTCGGTCTGCCGATTTCGCGCCGGCTTGCCCGGATGCTGGGTGGGGATCTCGTGGCCGAAAGTGAGTTCGGCAAGGGCTCAACGTTTATATTAACAATCCCGGCGACGTTCAAGGCTGAAGGGGCGAAGGAGACAAAGGCGGTGCCGACAGGAGACAAAAAGGCCGCGCCCCGGGCTCCAAAGCCCGTTGCTGCACCGCCACCGGCAGTTCGCACAAGCGGGCCGGAGTCAGGCACGAAGATCCTTTGCATCGACGACGATCCCGACGCAACGGAAATCCTTCGCTCATACCTTGTTCCAGATGGCTATAATGTCACCGTCGCGTATTCCGGTGATGAGGGTATCAAGCTTGCCCGCACCATGAAGCCTGCACTGATTACTCTCGACATCATGATGCCTCAAAAGGACGGTTGGCAGGTTCTTCGCGAGCTTAAGCGCGATCCGGCCACCAAGGAAATCCCGGTTATTATCCATTCCATGATCGACAACAAGCCTCTCGCGATGTCCTTGGGCGCAATTGACGTGATGCCAAAACCCGTCGATTCGCGCCTCCTCCTCCAGCGCGTTCAGACGGCGGTCAAATCCAAGGATCAATTCGTACTCGTTGTCGACGACAACAGGGATTACACTGCTGCCGTGAAGGACATGCTTGAATTAGAGGGCTTTGTTGTCAAGGCGGCTCATAGCGGCGAGGAAGCCATGGAAATTCTGAAAACATCCATCCCGGCCGTGATTTTCCTCGATGTGGTGATGCCCGGCATGGACGGCTTTCAGGTGGTCAGACAGCTCCAGGCCGAAGAACGGTTACGCAAGATCCCGGTTATTATTCTCTCCGGCAAGGAACTGACCGATCGTGAGCGCGACATGCTTCAAGCACATATCAAGGACGTAATGAACAAGGAAGAGTTTTCCAAGGAAGCCATAGCAAGCACCATCAAACGAATTCTTACATCAGCATAACATATTCGGGGGTCCTCCCATGACCGACAACGAAAAAAAACCTGTGGAAAAAAAGGATCCAGTCATCCTTGTCGTGGATGACACTGAGGATAATCTTGATTTGCTGGAATTCGCGCTGAAGCGCAAGCCGGTTGAGATGATCCGGGCAAACAGCGGTATGGAATGCCTGAACATAGCACGCGACCGCCAGCCGGACGTCATCCTCCTGGACATTCAAATGCCCGAAATGGACGGATTTGAAACGCTGAAGCGCCTGCGGGAAAATCCCGTGACCGCAAAAATCCCGGTCATTTTCCTTACTGCACAGCGCAAGGAGCCTGAAAGCATTGAGCGGGGTTTGCTCATGGGCGTGGATGAGTACCTCACCAAGCCCATCGATACGGATGAGCTCCTCGTTCGCACGAAGACGCTGGTGCGCATCAAACGGATGGAAGCGGAACTCGAGAGGACGAAAGCGGATTTCATGGCGATGCTGGTTCATGACTTGCGCAGCCCGCTTGCGGGGATCAAGGATGTCATTGAATTCTTTCGGGAACTGGAAAAAACCGGAGGCTCTCTGACGGCGGATTATTTTACGCTTCTCGCAGCGTCGCAGGAATCCGCAGAGCGGATGCTCCAACTCATTAACAATCTGCTGGATCTTTCAAAATTTGAAGCCGGTAAGATTACGTTAAACAAGGAACCATTGCCCATTCGGAAGATTGTCGACAAAGCTGCGAAACAAATGGATTTTCAGTTTCGCCAGCGAAACATTGCTCTCCAGCTCAACGTCAGAGATGACCTCCCAATCGTTACGGTGGACGGGGGGAAAATCGGACAGGTTCTCATGAACCTTCTTAGTAACTCGTTGAAGTTCGCGGGAAGCGGAGGAAAGGTTACAGTGTCTGTCGAGGCCACTGAAGAACGCTTTGACAATCAAATGCAACGTGTCCTTGCTGTCTCTGTCATGGACACAGGCATGGGGATTCCCCAGGAAGAGATCGCAGGGATTTTCCAACGATACAAACAAGCCTCAACGGCCAAGCGGGTGCGACAGAAGGGAACGGGGCTGGGGCTTGCGATCTGCAAGCTTATCGTGGAGGCCCATGGCGGGACCATCGGCGTCACGAGCGAAGTCGGCAAATCGACGACATTTCGATTCACTCTGCCCCTCACTTAACACTACTCAGAGGATTCTATGGTCGGACGAGTACTTATTGTTGATGATGAAGATACGCTGCGCCTCACGATCAAGACGCGCCTTGCATCGGCCGGCTTTGAAACCGAGAGCGCTGTGGACGGGGAGGAGGCGCTTGAAAAGCTCAAGGGCGCTTCTTTCGACGTTGTGCTGCTGGATATCAATATGCCGCGGATGGATGGTATCACCGCCCTTGGTGTGATTGCGGATCTCTATCCGAACACCGACGTCATCATGTTGACGGGTTTTGCTGATTTCTCGACGGCAATCGAGTGCCTGAAAAAGGGGGCAAAAGATTATCTGGTGAAGCCGATAGATACGACCGAGCTGATCACGCGACTGCGCTCATTGCTAAGGGCCCGAACTTCCGAGGCTGCCCTGGCGGACATCCGGCGAGATCACGCGGCCTTCCTCACCGACCAGGTGCTCGCATCCCTTGTCCGACTCTCGGATCTTGTAGAGGGACTAAGCGGGGAGGAATTCGGGAAGGTCTCAAAAGAACAACGAGGGGCTCTCGCGGCGATGAAGAATGACCTTACGGCGGTTTTCGAGAGCGTCACATCGGCAATTGACCCCGCGCATCTCGGGACAGCAGTTCCGGCATCGGGGGCAAAGAGTGTTCCGTTTGATAAACTCCTTCCTTCGGCGGTTGACGCGGTTCATCCGTTTGTAAAGCGCGCTGGGCTCAAAGTTGATGTTCCCTCGGGGTCAAAAGGTGCGAAGATAGCTGCGGACGCGGGCCAGGTACAACGTGCCTTTGAAGGCATTCTTGCGGCCTTGACCATGGTTGCTGGCAAAGGCGCTTCGATCTCAGTCGAAGAATCCGGCCCGGATCCCCTCATAGTCACACTGAAGCTTGACAAAAGCTCTGAAGCCGGACGGAAGGCCCTTGGTCAGGCAACAGGCCGGTTTGCGGACGTAGGAACCAGCCTCAAAGGGCTGTCTGGTGCTGCGATCCTCATTCAGATTGCCCGCCGAGGCCTGGAAGCGTACGGAGGAACCGTTAGTGTGACAACCTCGCACAGCGCGGTGAGCGTCGAATGCAGAATTCCAGGCAAGACAAGATCGTGAACTCCTATGGGGATCAACGAACATATCAGGATGCACCCCCTCAATGAGTGACAAAGAGAAGGATCGCGTTAAGCTGATCTACCGGTTCGATTTCGACAATGGAACCCATCAGGATTTCGAAATCGAACTTGACGCCGACACGATGGGGCTTGTTTTGGAAAGCAATCGTCCGCACCCGGAGTGGACAAAGCTCAAATACCATCAGTGTGAAAATTGCCCGCTTCCGGATACGGAGGAGTACTGTCCCGTCGCCGTGAACCTCGCAAGTCTGGTGGAGTCCTTCAAAGACTCCATCTCGTTCGAGCGAACCACGGTGACGGTTCAGACGAAGGAGCGTGTGTTTCAAAAGGACACCACACTGCAAAAAGGCTTGAGTGCGCTGATAGGGATCTACATGGTGACGAGCAATTGTCCTATCATGGACCGGCTCCGCCCGATGGTTCGCTTTCACCTCCCGTTTGCGACCTCAAAGGAAACCGTATACAGAGCGGTCTCGATGTATCTTACGGCGCAATTCTTTATCATGCGCAAGGGGGGCGTTCCGGACTGGGAGTTGAAGAATCTCTCCGAGATCTACAAAGCGATCTCGATCGTTAACCGGGGCGTGTCAAAAAGAATCTCCCATGCTTCGCATAAGGATGCGAATGTCAACGCCGTTGTTATTCTCCATTCTGTCGGTGAATCGCTCCCGTATGTCATCGAAAACGGACTCAATGACATTGAGCCGATGTTTACACAATACGTTCGTCAATTGGAGGAACTTCAAGGGATCGCGCCGACCGGAAATTCCCCGGGTATGAAATAGGCGCGCTGCATGGACAGTTCGGGTGCAAGGTGTGAGGGTCATCACACAATTAATGTGACGGAAACCATATTGTGATATACCGGGTGTACCGGTGTAACGAAGCGGGCTTCTTCCTCCCACCGACTTCGTTCCTCTTTGTTTCCAAACGTTTTTTGAAGGAATCATAGCGGATGCCCCAGGCGGCTGGATCAGAATACCGCATTCAGGCACGGGACCAGGCCGGTCGCGTTGTTCAGAGATTCATGTATGCAACGTCGTATTTTCAGGCCCGCAAGAAGGCAAAAACCATCTGCGAACTGAACCGGTTCACCCTTGTCTCGCTCAAGAAGAAGCAGAACTACAACTACAGCGTACGCCGCGGAAACAAGGAGATCACCGGCGTGCAAAGCGCGTATTCGCGTCAGGAAGTTGTCTCTGCTCTCGAGCGGCTCGGATTCAGGGTCCGGTTTGTCCGTCGCGCCTTTGATTTCAAAATCGCTGCGTCCACTGGCGAGGTCGTGTCGTTTATTGCCACGAGCGCCAAGCTGCTCGAGCAGAAAATGCCGTACACCGAGGTCCTCCGCATCATGTCGAATAATGTGCGGGACGGATACCTCAAGACGGCGCTCCGGGATATTATTCAGGACCTGAAGAGCGGTGTTGATTCCCGCGAGGCCTTCACGCGCCAAGGGAGGATCTTTGGCGAGCACACCGCCCTCATGCTCGGGATTGCATCGAAGAGCGGGAACATGACGTCGATCTTCCAGAGCGTCTCCCACCTGGTTGAGCGGCAGGCGGACTTCAAGAAAGGCCTTACCAGTTCGCTGATCCTTCCGGCAGTCACAGGGCTTACCCTCATCGGAGCCATTGCGTTTTACGTGTTATATCTTCTGCCGCAAATGGCTGAGATGCTTGCTCCCATGGCATCAACAATGCCGCCCCTCACCAAGGCGACGCTTGAGTTCAGCGCATTCGTTCAGTCCAATCTGGGATGGATCGTAACCCTGAGCACGCTGAGCATCGTCGGCTTTTACGCGTACATCTTCTCAACCCCCGGGCGGCTCGCGCTGCACCGGCTGATTGTTCGCGTGCCGTATATCGGTAGAATCATGCGCAACACCAGTGTGGAGATCTTTTGCAGAGTACTCGGGATTGTCTATACAAGCTCCGGAGAGAACATCGACGCCATCCGCATCGCCGGAGAGGCTTCCGGCAACAGATTTCTCGATCGGCAGATCAAGACTGTTGCAGTACCGCTAATGCTCAAGTACGGCACTGAGTTGGCGCATGCTCTGGAACAGACGGAGTTCTTCCCCGAGATGGTGATCTCGCGATTCCGGACCGCGGGTGAGACCGGTGATGTGAAAGCAACCTCAACGCAACTGGCGGATTTCTATCAAATGGAAAACCAGTACTCCATGAAGAATCTTGTCAGTTTTATTGAAGTTGGAATTTCCGTGATCATCATGGTTGCCCTTGTGTTTCTGACGTACCTTTCATCGGAAACCGCAACAATCCGGGTGGATCAATACTGACGTGAAACGACCAAAGAAAGAGTTTGGCGAGGTTTTGATCGAAAAAGGGATCATCACGCCTGATATTCTCCTCAATGCTCTTGATGCGATGAGCAAAGAGGATCAAAAGAACAGGCGAAGACTTCCCGAAGTCCTTGTGGAGGATTTCAATATCGATCGAAACAAAGTGTATCAGGTTGTGGCCGATTTCTATGCGTTTAAGACACTCGACACGACCAAGTACACCGTTGATGATACCGTCCTCGCCTTCATCCGGAAAGAGCTGAGTGGCCTGCCCGTGTCGATCCGGGAACTCGCCGTGGAGCATCGTGTGCTTCCGTTCATGATGGATCCGGAGAATCCCGAACGGCTTTTTGTGATTACTCCCGATCCCACAAAATCGACCGTGCATTTGATCGCCCGTACGTTCCCGTACCGCAAGTTCGAGATATTCTACGTGAGTTTCGATCAGTATGAGGATCTGTGGACCAGAGTAAATATCGGACGATCGACGTACAAGGATAAAGAATCGTCCCTCCGGGAACAGTCCCCGATGGCAGTGATCGATGAGGATGCCGAACTCTATGAGCAGGTTCTGGAAGAGGAGATTAACAAGAGCGGTCTGGTCGACCTCGTTGAGAACATCTTTATGGACGCCGTGAGAGTGGGAGCCAGCGATATTCACGTTATTCCGCGCGGGGAACGCATCACAGAGTTTCATTTTCGTGTCGACGGGAAGCTTTCGCTCTGGTACACCCACTCGGAGTCGCGGGCGGAAGCTGTGGCCGCGGTCGTCAAGGATCGCGCAATGAACGTCGACCGGTTCGAGCGGAACACCGCGCAGGACGGTTTCGCGCAGTTCATCATTGACAAGAGAACGGTCCGTTTCCGCGTTTCTGTCATTCCCGTCGTCGGAAAAGAGCTCAGGAGCAAACTTGAGTCGATTGTCATCCGGGTACTTCAGGAGCCGCAGATCGGTAATACGATCGAAGACCTGGGATTCGAGGAGCATGCGCAGGAGAGCTTTCTGAAGGCGATCAAAAAACCGTACGGGATTGTGATTGTCACCGGTCCGACAGGAAGCGGCAAGAGCACAACCCTCGTGGCAGCGCTCCGCAACGTCATGAACTCCACGGTGAATGTTCTCACCGTTGAGGATCCCGTTGAGTACTTCATTGAGGGCGCGAGGCAGGTGAAACTGAATCCGAAACTGGACTTTGAAGGGGCTCTCAGAGCCATTCTGAGGCATGATCCGGACATCGTCATGGTGGGCGAAATCCGCGACTCAATCACCGCCAACATTGCCGTTAAACTCGCGAACACGGGTCACCTCACCTTCTCGACGCTGCACACGAACGACGCACCAAGCGCTATTTCCCGATTGTACAAGATGGGAATCGAGCCGTTTCTGCTCGCCTATTCAATCAACATTGTGGTTGCACAAAGGCTTCTCCGGAAACTCTGCACAAAGTGCAAGAGTCCCATTACCGAACCCGACGTTGATGCACTCCGGCGGATAGGTCTGACGGACAAGGAAATACGCGAAAGCACGTTTTACCGGGCCATCGGCTGTAACAATTGCCTCAACGGCTATAAAGGACGTACTGCAATCCATGAAGCCCTGTACTTCACCAAGGATATCCGCAAGATCATCCTGGAGGCCGAGGGAATGGTGGACGAGGAAAAACTCCGGCGCGTCGCCATCGAGCAGGGGATGAAGACACTGCGTCAGGCTGCGCTGCACCTGTTGAAGGAGGGGGTGACCTCGCTTGAAGAGATTGCGAGCGCGACGGTCGAGGATGACTAGACAATGAATCTGGGCCAGACCATGCTGAGTGCGGCGACTCTTGTTGTACTGGTCGCCCTTGTTCTAAACGCAAACAGGCTCATTGTGGAAGGGGAGAGAGATATCATGAAGGGGGAAGCATTCGACCTGGCTGTGAACTACGCCCAGGCGCTGATGACAGAAATCAGTCTGAAGAAGTTTGACGAGAAAACAGATACGGGCTATCAGGCACCTTCAGACTTTACTCCTCCCGCCTCGCTGGGACCAACCCCGTCGGAGCTCTCGAAAATCAGTCCGTGGCCGGATGTGGCTCCCTTCAAGTCGATCTGGGCATACGATGACGCTGACGACTACAACGGCTATGAACGCGTCATCAATACGGATCTCATGCAAGGCCTAAAGCTGTGGGCTGAGGTCTATTACGTTACGAGCTCGAATCCTGACAACCCCGTGGGCTCTGCAACATATTTCAAACGCGTCACCGTTTACGCGCAGCATCCCTCCTATCTTAATACGATTTCCTTCAGCACGCTGGTGACGAATTAGATGGGCGTTATTCTCGATCTTGTTGCTTCCATGGCCGTCAGGGGAGCGATTGTTTATATCGTGCTCACCATGAACATCTCGCTCAACCAGCTGCTGTATGAAAAAGCCCAGTATGCCATTGTCAAACAGAATACGGCGACGGTGGCAGACATTCTTCGCAATGACTTTCGGGCTCTCGGATACGGCGTTTCGGGCGTTACGCCGTTTTTAATTGCCGATACGAGCAGGGTGAAGTTCATTGGTGATTTGGACGATAATGCGATTATCGATACGGTCGAATACTATCTCGGACCGGTGAGCGAAATGATCTCCACGCCGAATCCGGACGACCGCATCCTGTACCGCAAGCGTAACAGCGGCACACCGTTCGATTGCGGACATGGAGTGACCAGGCTTTCTCTCGAGTACTTTGACACTAACGGTTCGACAACGTCCACGCTTTCAGAGATCCGCGCCCTCTCCATCAAGATCGTGATGCAGGGAGCGACTCAAATCAATGTGTACTATCCAACAAGCATCTGGGAAACGTTTCTCATCCCGTCAAACATCTGATGGCATGTAACCTCTCATGGGAAATGCACGCGTAATCTTTGTCGGGGCGGTTTCGGTCATTCTCGGACTGTATTCCGTGGGGCTGGAGCGGGCAAATCGCGCCGTTGCGCGGGTGGCCGAGGTTCATGCTTTTCAGATGCAGGCCGAGGAAATTGCGAAGGGGGGCGTTGCGCTCGCGATCAATCAGATGGGTACATCCAAACCGAATACTCTGCCGGCGCTCACCGGACTTTCGATGTTTGGCGGAACAGTGAGTTATGTTGTTGATGACCAGGGATTGGCGGCAGACGAAGCGAGGATTACAGCCCAGGGAGTTTATCTGGGCCATACGGTTGTTCATGAGGCGGTAGTAAAGCTCACTTCCGTCGAAGCAGTATCGAAAAAGAAGAAATGGAGCAACTGGCAGGCTGTGAAAACAACATCAAAATTCGGCGCGGCGGAGTTCGTGAATCAGTTCGTGAGCGAATAACGCGAAAGTGAAGAGCAGCGGAGAGAAAAGCCGGCGTCTCCTTAAGGATGCCGGCTTTTTGCTTTTACTTCAAGGGTACGGCCCAGAAGACCTGTTGAGTGGCGTTGTTGACCAGAGCAAGTTCCCGGGGATCCAGTTCGATTACCACGCGGTCCCTCGTGTCGGGATGCGCGATGCCAACCGTGAATTTCACGCGGAAAGACACATTCGGTTCGTCGGCCTTCGCTGCGCGTGCCATATCACGAGCAACCTGCCACCGGTGACCTTTTGGAAGGCTGATATACAGGCTCGAGGTCCTGTATCCGGCACGAATGGAATCCGCGAGGAAAACATACGGATTGCTGCGGATGCGGCACTCGATCGTGGGTATGTTGTAGGGGGCTTCGACAACCGTCTTGGATGAAATGGAGAACAACTGGCGGTCGGCGTCGTACGACTCGAGAACAGCTTTGAACAGGACCGGAAACACACGCTCACCGAGATTCTGATCCTGACCGTATTTCAAAGTTTTTGCAACGTATTGCTGACGTGCGTCGGTAACCCTGCGTTGGAACTCCTGTGACGTTTCAAATTCTCCCCTCGTAGCAACGGAAGCGAGATGCGTCTCGGTCTCCGATTTCAGGAAGGACCATATCTGCTTCAAGGTGTTTGAAAACTCCTCCGGCATCATCATCGTCTCCGCAGCGGGCTGACCCTGCTGGGCGGGGAGAATGCCAGGGAGGAGGGACAAGAGGAAGATGGACAGAAGGATCCGGCGAACCGTACTCATACGTTCTCCTCACTATGTGGAAATCAGCGATCCTGGAATCGCCTCAAGTATTCCTCGGCGCGCTGTGCCACAGCGGCCGCACTCATAATGCAGTCCCCCACAGAAATACCGCCACGATAATTGCTGCACAGGAAGATTCCGGGACTCTCCCCTTCGAAGTCGGTCACGGCCTGCATCTTTTCGTCGTATCCCAATTCATACTGGGGAATTGCCTGCGGCCACGATGTGCACTTCCAATATACGGGTTTTCCCCGAATTTGCACAATGTTTTTTAGTTCCGATGCTGCCAGATCGACCAGTTTGTCGTTATGCAGAGCTGCAAGCTCGGGCTGTCTCCCACCCCCGATGAACACAGTCATCCCAACGCGCCCTTCCGGAGCTCTGCCAGGAAACAGGCTCGACGACCACAAGCATCCCAGGATCCGACGTTGTTCCACTGAAGGAACCAAAAATCCGAAACCAGTCAACGCGTGCCCCACGTCTTCCCTGTTGTAACCGAGAAACACCGAAGCCACCGGCGAATAGGTGACGGACTCAAGAGTGCGGGCGAGAGGAGAGGAAAGAGCTTTCAGGAGGGAAGCCGCGATCCTTGCAGGGGTCGCGAGTATCACGGTGCGTGCGCGCAGCTCGGCAGACCTGTCGGCATGAAGATACTCAACGAGAAAGCGAGCCCCGTCGGATTCTTCAGACACTTCGTTCCGCCCGGAATCTCTTATCCCTGTTACTCGTGCGGAAAGCAATACATTTCTTCCGAGGCCATCAGCGATGCGCTTGGGGAAGGACTGCATGCCATTGCGGAATGAGAACGTTTTCGCGCGATCCTTTGAGCGCTCGAATCTCGTCTTGCGTTCACGTCGCCCCATGACCATGCCCCGGAGAAGACCTCCGTACCGCTCCTCGAGGGCAAAGAGCTTTGGGAAAGCCGACCGGACGCTCAACATGTCTGGCCGCGCTGCATAGATGCCAGCAACAAATGGATCGATGGCATACGTGAGAAACTCTTCACCGAGCCTGCGACGGACAAATTCTGCGATACTTTCTTCATGTGTTGCTCGTTCGATGAATGGCTCTCTCAGGAGACGCAGTTTTGCGGACGCCGAGAACAGTGGCGTCGTAAGGAACGACAGCGGAGAAAGAGGAAGCGCGTGGAGTTTGCCATGCTTCACAATGTACCTGTTTCGTCCGGCCGGATTAGCGTACAGGAAATCCTGTTGCAGCCCCGTTTCACTGACAAGCTGTGAAATCAGAGGTGTTGTCTCCAGCGCGCTGTTCGGTCCCAACTCAACGAGATACCCTTCTTCGCGCACGGTTTTCATAGTGCCACCCGGCTCGGATTCTTTCTCGAGGACGCGGACATCAATCCCCTTACGGCTCAGCCAATGTGCGGCGGCCAGACCCGAAATTCCGGCACCAATGACCACAACATCGACCTGTTCAGAGGCCGGCATGCGTTCCCTTTGTTAACGTGTACCACGGACAGAGCGCGGGTTCCGGCTCCTTGTTTCGGGAGGACCAGAGTATCGCGCAGATATTGTTCCGCTCCGCTGAATTATTCAACGCCGATTCAACAAGGTCTCCCAGACACTCGATGAAGAGGGGGTCATCGTTTAACGCGGGCGTCATCTCAAACCGTTCGATGCCGAGTTCCCGCGCCACTTCCCGCGCCTCGATATTGATTTCGTGAAGCGTTTCAATATGTTCGGTCACAAACGCGATCGGCACGATCAGCAGATTTTTCCTTCCCGCTGCAGCAAGGGTGCGGATTGTTTTTGTTAACGACGGCTCAAGCCATCTTGCCGGGCCCACTTTGCTCTGATAACAGATTGTGTGTGGACTCTTCCACGCGCCCTCGCGGACCACACATCGGACAGTTTCCTCGATCTGTAATTGGTAAGGATCTCCCTTTCTGATAAACTCCACGGGAACGCCGTGGGCGCTGAAGACGAGATCGATCGATGCGGGATCAGTTTCACCGAAGCGATCCATGGTACGCCGGATGTTTCGGACAAGGGCACTGATGTACTTTGGGTGATTGGGATAGCAGCAGATGAGCCGCGCAGGAACATGGAAGGCAAGCCGCGTAATCTCTCTTCTCCATTCATTTACGCTCGAATATGTTGTAGCCCGGGAAAACTGAGGGTAGAGAGGGAGAAGAAGAATTTCATCGATCCGTTCCCGTTTGAGCGTCTCAATTGCTTCTTTGGTCATGGGATGCCAGTATCGCATGGCGGTCACAACCCGGGCATCTATTGAACGACTTTGAAGCCACTGCTGGAGGGCCTTTGCCTGGCGGTTGGTGAGCTCGTTGATCGGCGATTTTCCGCCTATCTCGGCATAATGTCGGCCTATGGGGCCTGAGCGCCTCGAGGCGATTTTTTGGGCGAGGTAGCGGCGGGCGAGGAAAGCCCCGGGAAAATCAATGATATCGGCATCAAGAAATAGATTGTTGAGAAACGGCTCGACGGCATCGATGGAGTCCGGTCCACCCAATTGGAACAAAACTATACCAATTCGTTTGGCCACAATAATATTTCCTCAGGAAAATTCAACGATTGCACAATTCTGGATGAAGACACAACACATTGAGGACGCCGTTACTCGACCCAGATTCTGGGTTGTTTGAGGACCGTAAGAAGCCGCTCTTCCCGTGATCCCACCTCGGGTCTGAAATCATACGTCCACCGGACGAGTGGAGGGAGGGACATCAGAATCGACTCGACGCGTCCCCGAGTTTCAAGGCCAAAGAGAGTCCCGCGATCATAAATCAGATTAAACTCCACGTACCGTCCGCGTCGGTGAAGTTGCCAGTTCCGTTCCCGGTCACCCCATGGCTCCCTGCGCCTTCTTTCAACAATGGGAAGATACGATTTCGTAAATGCGTTGCCGCATGTTTTGACAAGGTCAAAGTTCCGGGAAAAATCGCCGCGAAGGTAGTCGAAGAATATTCCGCCTATGCCTCGAGCCTCCCCGCGATGCCGAAGGAAAAAGTACTCGTCACAGCCAGCCTTGAACCGAGCATAGAGAGCGGAGTCGTGGATATCGCAGGCCTGTTTCCATGTTTGATGAAAATGGATAGCATCCTCATCGAAGAGATAATAGGGAGTCAGATCCGCCCCGCCGCCAAACCAGAAATCGCCATTTTCGAGTTCGAGGTACCGGAAATTTGTATGCACGGTGGGCATCATCGGACTCAAGGGATGAAGAACAAGCGAAATGCCGGCGGCAAAGAACGCCTGTGGCGATACTTCGAGCCGGGTCGCAAGAACTCCGGTCAGACTCCCCCGCACTGCCGATGTGCTCACACCGCCTTTTTCAAAAACACCTCCCTCCTGAATTGTGCGTGTCGCGCCCCCTCCCCCGGATTCGTGTTTCCAGATGTCTTCGTGAAATCGCCCGTTACCGTCTGCCTGTTCGAGCGAAGTGCATATCGAATCTTGAAGCGACCGGAAAAAATCTGTTACAACCACCCTGTTCATAAGGACTTCGAGGTCGGATCTGTCATGTGGCCTGCACACGATGAAATCGCGGGCTTTCTTCCTTTACAGCTTGCACAAAAGCCTTTGCATGTTCTACGGGAGTGTCCGGGAGGATCCCGTGACCGAGGTTGAACACATGGCCTGGTGCGGGTCCGAATTTCTCAAGAATCCGAATGACATGGGAGCGGATCACGTCCGGTGAGGAATAGAGGATTGCGGGATCGAGGTTTCCCTGGAGTGCCGTGTGTGAGCCGATGCGGTCCTTTGCTGAACGGAGGTCGATGGTCCAGTCGATGCCGACCACATCGGTACCGGTGTCAGCGATTTGTTCCAGAGAGTGTCCGCATTCCCGGCAAAACACAATCACAGGGGTGCCTTCTTTGCGAACGAGGGACATCATATGGGCAATGGAGCGTAGAGAAAACTCACGGAACTCATCCGGCGGGAGGATTCCTCCCCACGAATCGAAGATCTGAATGGCTTGAGCTCCGGCTTCGATGACTGCATTCAGATATCGTGCTCCTGCTTGCGCGAGTTTCTCAAGCAAATGATGAAGATCCTGCGGATGGGCGTAAACCATCTCCTTGATCGTTCTGAATGTTTTAGAGCCGCTGCCCTCGACCATGTACGAGGCGAGAGTCCAGGGTGAGCCTGAAAAACCAATGAGCGGTACTGTTCCGTCGAGTCTCTGCCGTGTTAGACGGACCGCATCGAGGACAAACTTGAGTTCTGTGGAGGGATCCGGAATCCCTAATCTGTCGATATCAGCACGTGAACGAATGGGATCAGTAAACCTCGGCCCCCCCGTGCCTTCCTCAACGACAAGATTCATGCCCATGGCTTCAGGAAGCACAAGGATGTCGGAAAAAATGATGCAGGCATCGACGCCAAGAATTTCCACGGGCTGGAGAGAAACCTCGGATGCAAGCTCGGGTGTCTTGCACATCGTGAGGAAATCGTTCCGGGCCCTGATGGCACGGTATTCCGGCAGGTACCTTCCGGCCTGGCGCATCATCCAAACAGGGGTTCGGTTCACCGGTTCACGCCGGCACGCCCGGAGGAAGGGAAAATTCCTCATGATGGCATTGTTTGCTTGTTCTTGTAGTACTGTTCAAGTGAATCGAGGAGCGATTCAAGGGAGGGCTTCGGTGCAACGACATCGACCTCCAGACCAGCTTGCCGTGCCGCGCTGGCGGTCGTCGATCCGATCACCGCCACGGTTAATTCGGTGATTGCGCGAATACCGATCATCTGGACAATATTCCAGAGAGCAGAAGGGCTGAAGAAAAGAACGGCATTGACGCCACCTGTTCGGATCGCGTTTCTGATCCTGTTAAGGTCCCCGGCTGGAGGTGGAAGCGTCTTGTACACAACGATGTCATCGACAACGGCATCACGGGCGCGCAAAACGGAGGGAAGGACATCGCGTGCAATGTCGCTTTTCGGGAACAGGATCATTCGCCCGGTTACATCACCCATCGCCCTGGCCAGCTCTGCCGCCGTTCCTGCTTCCAGGGTGACTGCAGTTGCCAGGCCGGAGCGGTTAAGCGCAGCCTGAGTTTTTCCGCCGATGGCAATGAGTTGTTTTCCGGCAAGCACAATCCTGGCACCCGGGTTGATAGCATCGATGCGCCCCAGGAATGCTTTGACGGCGTTGGCGCTCGTAAACACCACGGAATCGTACGAACGGAGGCGGATAATTGCGGCATCGCATGATCCCCAGGAATCCGGCTCTCCGATGGTTATTCCGGGAAGCGTCAGCACAGTCGCTCCTCGTTTGCGAACAAGCAGTGAGTCGGTCTTATTCATTTCCCGGGAGCGTGTCAGAAGAATCGTTTTTCCGGACAGAACGTTCATGGTTGCTCCGGCGGCCTGGGTGGCGGTGGGTTTCTTCGGATCTCTTCAAGGATTTCTTTTCCTCCTTGTTGCAGAAGCATTACGGCCAGTTCGATCCCGATCTCCTCGGAACGGTTGGGCGATCCCTGAAGGCTTCCGCGGACAACGCGCGTACCGTCCAGGCTTCCTATCATAGCCTCTAGCACGAACATTCCGCCCTCAAGTCTTCCATACGTTCCTATTGGTACCTGGCACCCGCCCTCAAGCATGCGAAGCAATGCCCGCTCACCGCGGACCGCCATGAAAGTCTCCTCGTCATGTAAGACAGATACAATCTCTTTCAGCCGACCGTGGTCAACCTTGATTTCAATTGCGAGGGCACCCTGCCCGACTGCGGGAAGCATCACATCAAAGGGAAGTGTCTCAGCGATGTGGTCCTGCAGCCCCAGGCGCTCGAGGCCGGCTTTTGCGAGAATCATTCCCCCCCATGATGATTCCTTGAGTTTCCGCAGCCTTGTTGGGAGGTTCCCCCGAACATCGGCGATGCGCAGGTCTGGCCGGTGATGCAGGATCTGGCATGTTCGCCGGAGGCTCCCCGTTGCCACCGTGGAGCCTTCGGGAAGATCCTTGAGGGTTCGAAATGATGAGTCGGTATGGGGAACAAAAACATCCCGCGGATCCATGCGCTTCGTCACTGCGCCGATGGTGAGGCCTTCGGGCAGATGGGTTGGTACATCCTTCAGACTATGTACGGCCAGATCGCACGTCCCGTCGAGGAGCGTCTGTTCAATTTCCTTGGTGAAGAGACCTTTATCCCCGATCGCGGAAAGGGGAGAGTCGAGAATCTTGTCTCCCAGCGTCTTGATGACCTGGAAATCAATTTCGAGTTCCGGGAAGCGTTGCTGGAGGAGCGATCGGACGAAGGAACTTTGCCACAGGGCAAGCTCGCTTCGCCGCGTCGCGATAACCATGCGCTCATGTGTCATGCCGGGCGTCCTTCTCCCGATCGATGCCGAAGAGCTTCCGCAACGCACTGATCTTGGAAAGACGCTCGGAATGGCTTTCGTCCCTTCCGTTCTTCAGATTGATTATCGGCGTATGGAGAATCTTTTTGACAATTCGCCGCGTCACGAGCTCCACAAGTTCCCGGTCGCGTGGATCAAACCGGTTGATGTTTCTGTCCACTTCGCTCTTCCTGATATTCTCGACGAGTTCCATCAGCGCTGCAATCGTGGGGGTGGCATGGAGGGCCTCAAACCACGAGCCGAATTCCCTCAGCTCTTCGGCAATGATCCGCTCCACCTTCGGAATTTCATTCTTCCGCTTCTGCTCATTCTCGCGAACAAGTCCATTGAGGCTGTCCAGGTCGTAGAGAAACACATTCTCGAGATTCCGAACCGCCGGATCGATATTGCGCGGCACGCCGATATCGATAATAAACAGCGCTCCGCCCTCACGCTTCTTGTTGATTTCCCTGAGTTGGTCTGCCGTGAAGACATATCCGTCAAACGCAATCGAGGAGATGAGAATATCGACGTCGTTGAGGCGCGGGATCAGGTCTTCAAACGGAATGGCCGTGCCCTTGACCATGGCGGCCAGGGAATCAGAACGTTCCCTTGTGCGATTCACAATCAGGAGCTGACCGACATCTTTTGCCCGCAGATGCTTGGCGGTGAGTTGTGCCATTTCCCCGGCTCCAAGGACGAGGGCGCGTTTCTCTGAGAGGCGCTCAAAGATCTTCTCTGCAAGTTCAACGGCCGCATAACTGACCGAAACAGCCCCTTCGCCGATCCGAGTTTCGCTCCGGGCGCGCCTGCCTGCGTGTAGCGCGGCCTGAAAAAGCCGTGTAAGGAAAAATCCCGCTGCATCCGTTTCCTGGGCCAGCGTCAGGCCTTCTTTAACCTGGGCCAGAATCTGTACATCGCCGATGACCAGAGAATCAATGCCGGAAGCAACCGCAAAAAGATGTGATACCGCCTCAGTGCCGCTCCTGGTCATGAATACGTTTTCCGGTATATCCCGTGCGCCTTTTTCAGTCACGAGTAAAGAGGGAAACCTGTCGGCTTCGAGTCCGGTTCCGTCCGGCGAGAACACGTACAGTTCTGTGCGGTTACACGTTGAAAACAGCACAGCCTCGGATTCTTCCCGCAAGTTGACAAGTGCTCGCCGGATTTCATCATCCGAAAACCAGAGCCGCTCCCGTACTTCCAGCGGAGCTGTATGGTGCGATATGCCGATGCTGAGGAGGTTCATTAGTAGAACGTGTGAAAACCTGTGAACCAGATGTTGACGATGGTCATGGAAAAAATCGTGATGCAGAAGCCGCATACGGAGAGGATCATGACGCGCCGACCCTTCCATTCGCCCAGCCTTTTGGCAAGAATGCCGGCTCCGTACAACAGCCAGAGGAGAATCGTTCCGACAAGCTTCGGGTCACTGTACGAATATTCGAGGAACGTCTGGGGAAGCCACAGGAAGCCCACAAGGATGGCGATTCCCAGGAACAGAAAGGCCATTTTGAATCCCGTATAGCTCATCCGCTCAAGCGTTTCCAGGTTCGGGAGCTTTGCGTAGATCACGCCGAATTTGCTGGCTTTTATCCTATGATAGAGCATAAGATAGAGAAAGCCGTACACAGCCGAGATGGTGATGGCGGCGTACCCAAGAAGCGCTGACCCCACATGGAGTCCAAAGAAGCTGCTCCGGAGGACTTCTGGAACCTGCAGAAGATCCCTGATGAAAATAGACGAAATAAACTGGAAAAAGAAGGCGATATTCAGGATGAAGTACCCTGTCTCACTCGATTGCGTCCTGATCTCGATGATCAGATAAGCCAGCGCGACGCAGAACGCAAGAACTGTGAGAATCTCAAATATTGTCGTGACGGGCGGATGGTTGAATTCGATCGTCCGGGCGACAATATAGAGAAAGTGAAGGGCAAGGGTCGATTGCAGCATGTGGGACTTGATGGCGTTTGCCCACGGAAGGTCCCCGAAGAAGGCCTTTCCGTACGTCCACACGACAACGACGTACAGACCGGGCAGAACTATGTTCACAACATCAATAAAAATATCCATCGGAGAGCGAAAAATGTTCAAAAAGTTAGGCAAATGTTGTGCCAGAAGCAAGAACTGCACATCGGCGTCGCGGGTCTCTCACTTCTGAGAAAAAACTCATCAACCGGAACCGCATTTCTTGCCTTTAGGAATTTCGCTGGCTATATTTTTTTTCGCGATACCTCTGAAAGGAAGACATCATGAAAGAAATAATATCCTATGTCGATTCAAACAAGGAGCGGTACC
>JACQPU010000261.1 GCA_016207365.1 Ignavibacteriales bacterium
GCTTATGGCTCAGGGAAGTGCGGCGCAGCAAACTCTCAGCCTTGAAGTCAAAGCGGTGACCAAGATCGCAGTTTCCGGAAATCCCGGATCCCTCATTCTCTCTGATGCCGCTGCCGGATCCTCTCTCCTGACCGTGCAGGATCAATCCACATCCTACAGCGTTACAACAAACCTGGATAATATGAAGATTGTCGCGTCGATTGACAGCCCGATGCCGCTGGGGACCCGCTTGATGATGAATATGGGAAGCGGAAAGGGATACAGTTCGGGCCTCGTGGATATATCGTCGGCGACCGTGCCGGTTGACGTTGTTACCGGAATCACGAAAGGCGGCGAGTTGGCACAGCCAATTTCCTACGTCTTTGCCGCTGACCCAGTCGTGGGATCAATCCCCTCACAATCGAGAGTAATTACCCTGACTCTCACGAACTGATTATGAAGAGATTCCTTACACTTGCAGCGATAACCGGATGTGTGCTTTCGCTGGCCTCTGCGCCTGTTGCAGCTCAATCGAGGGCACAGGCGAAGCAAATTGTCACGTTTGCAGTGGTCCAATCTCAAAGAGTTCCTCTTACTGTGGAGGCCGCAAGGCGTGTGACGGTTTCTCTTAGTGTCGAGACCCCGGTTCGGTCAACCCCTGCACCGGTTCATTTTCTTTTGCCCATGGAAAGGGGAATTCCCTCATTGTCCGGGATCAAGTCTGTCATCCGAAACGCCGGCGTTCGCAGAGCCTTCGTAACTGTTACCGATTGAATCTGACCTACCTCTGTTCACTTCTCCTCCCTCGCCGCGGAAATCCATAGTAATTCCTGATTTTTCTACACATTCCCAGTATTGAGATTTGTCATTCGTTTTTTGGAATATTGGGTCCCCGGAAATCGTCCCAATAGGTCCATTCTGGATCATCTTCGAGCTCCCGGGATGGCATGGAAATTGCCGTTTTGGCATTGTTCATCCATCCCGACGGAGGTACGAGCATGAAAAAGAACTCGACACACAAAAACGGTAAAGACGGCCATCGGTATGCTCAGGAAACACGCCTGATCTGGGGAAGGTCCTACACGCCAAAGTGGGACTATGCGCATCATGTCATTCCGCCTGTTTCCTCATCATCGACATTCAGGCTGGACTCCACGAAGCGTGGGGCCCAGGGATTTGTGGAATTCGCACATCATGCCGAGGATTTCCGCGTCCAGACACGATCGCCTGTGTACATTTACGACAGGCTTGGCGAGCCAAACAAGGACATGCTTGAGGAGAACCTCGCGATCGCCGAGCGCAGTGAATGCGCCGTGACCTTTTCAAGCGGCATGGGAGCAGTCTCGGCTCTCTGCGGTATTCTATTGGGGAGCGGCTCTGAGATCGTCGCGCACAGAACGCTCTATGGATGTACGTACTCCCTCTTTAAGAATTGGATGCCGCGGAACCGCATCAAGGTAACTTGGGTGGATTTCACCGACCTGAAGGCTCTTGACCAGGCCATCAGTCCGCAAACGCGTTTGCTGTACTTCGAATCGCCCGTTAATCCCACGCTTGAGCTGATTGACATGGCATCCGTTGTTGAGATTGCACGAAATCACAACCGGAACCGCAAGCCGGACAACCGGATTCACACAGCGGTGGACAACACATTTGCCACGCCGTTCTGTCAGAGGCCGATTGAATTCGGAATCGATTTTGTGATCGAATCCCTGACGAAGGGAATCTGCGGCTTCGGTACGGATGTGGGTGGAGTGGTTGCAGGACCGGAATGGAGCTATAATCAGCTTCTTCTTTATCGCAAGGACTTCGGCGGAATCCTGTCTCCAAAATCCGCGTGGCCCATCCTTGTTTATGGGCTTCCCTCGCTGGCCGTGAGATTCCGGCAGCAGATGCAGAATGCGATTGCGGTGGCGGAGGCGTTGGAGCGCGACAATCGTGTACGATCCGTCAGTTACCCCGGGCTCGACACATTCCGTCAGCGGTCTCTTGCGCATAAGCAGATGCGCGATTATGACGGCCGGTTTGCCCCAGGCACAATTGTCTACTTCACCGTTTCCGGTGAGACCGCGGCGGAGAGGCATCGAAATGCCGAGACGGTTGTGGACTATATTGCGGAGCACTCCTACAGCATGACGCTGGCGGTGAGCTTGGGAATCATCCGGACACTTATTGAGCATCCGGGTTCGATGACCCACTCAAGCATTCCTCTAGAAGAACAGGTCAAGCGCGGCATGGATCCCGGCGGGATCAGACTATCGGTCGGACTCGAAAATCCGGACGATATTATTCACGACCTCCGACAGGCCCTTGATCACGTCAGGAAGTCAAGGCCAAAGCACGGAAACGGAGTGGACCGAAAAAGCCGAAAAACGCGGCCGGTGCGCCGACCGGTTCTTTCCTGACTTTTTTCAGTGTAACTTCTCAACACTATTGAGTATTCTTGTAGACCAACGGGGGCGGGGGATTCTTGAACTATTGACACGGAGCAAAGTGTGAGAATTGCCATTCCACGGGAAGTTGTTGCCGGAGAAACGCGCGTTGCGATCATTCCGGAAATGCTTCCACTGATGATTCGCGACAAACATCAGGTGGTTGTGGAAACCGGGGCGGGACACGGTGCAGGGTTTTCTGATGATGAATACGTCGAAGCAGGTGCCGTGATTGTTTCGCAGCCGCAGGCCCTCTACGAAGACAGCGACCTTGTGATCAAAGTCCAGCCACCGGCGATGCACTCGTCGTTGCAGCGACATGAAGCCGAGCTGATTCCTGAAGCGGCGACTTACATCGGATTTCTTGCCCCGCTTGCGAACAGGGAGCTGATCAAGATGTTGATGGAGCGCAAAATCACTGCGTTCTCCGTGGAATACATACCCAGGATTACCCGAGCGCAAAGCATGGATGTCCTGAGCTCCATGTCGACCGTTGCAGGATATAAAGCAGTGCTGTTGGCAACAGGCCGCATGCGCAAGATGATTCCCCTTCTGATGACGGCAGCCGGTACAATACCTCCCGCGACCTTTCTGATTCTGGGAGCAGGCGTTTCAGGCCTTCAGGCCATTGCAACGGCGAAGAGATTGGGTGCAAAGGTCGAGGCATTCGATCCGCGTCCTTTGGTTCGTGAACAGGTGAAAAGTCTTGGGGCGTCGTTTGTTGAAATGGAAATGCCGGAAGATGTCGAGACAGCGGGAGGGTACGCGAAGGAGCAGTCTGAGCAATTTCTGGAAAAAGAGCGTGAGGCCATCCGGGCCCGATTACCGCGGGTCGATGTCGTCATCAGTACGGCTCAGGTGTTCGGGAAGCGGGCTCCCGTCCTGCTCACGGAGGCGATGGTCCGCGATTTGCGTCCCGGTTCGGTCATTGTCGATCTTGCCGCGGAACAGGGTGGCAACTGTGAGCTGACGAAGGCGGGGGAGACGATCGAGCGGCACGGGGTGTCGATCATGGGTCCCGTCAATCTTGCCGCGACCGTGCCTGTGGACGCGAGCAGGATGTATTCGAAGAATGTCACAACCTTGTTTAAGCACCTGTATCCAAAACCTGGTGTCATGCCCGACTTTGCCGATGAAATTGTCAAAGGGTGCTGCATCACCAGAGCGGGAGAAATCGTCAATGCACAAATCAGTACAGCGCTCAGTAGGGAGACCGGATGACAGAAGGACTGATGATTTCCATCTATGTGTTTGTCCTCGCGGCATTTGTCGGCGTCGAGGTGATCAGCAAGGTGCCGCCCCTCCTGCATACCCCTCTCATGTCCGGCTCGAACGCCATCTCTGGTATCACTCTTGTCGGTTCTCTGATCGCGGCGGGTGAGGGCCACGGCGGTCTGAGTGTCATTCTTGGATTCATTGCCGTGGTGCTGGCCACGGTAAACGTGGTGGGTGGTTTTCTCGTGACCGACAGGATGCTGAAGATGTTCCGGAGAGAACCTCAGAACAAGAATCAACGAGCCTAAGGATCGTTTCTCCATGAGCGTTGTTGCCGCCCTTTCGTATCTCATCGCATCAGTACTCTTTATGAGCGGGCTCAAAATGTTGAGCTCGCCCAAGACCGCCCGTAAGGGAAATATCTCGGCTGCGATCGGCATGCTGATCGCGATCGTGGTAACGCTGACGGACCAGAGAATCCTTGATTACACGTTTGTTCTGATAGGATTGCTTCTCGGATCGGCCGTGGGCGTGTGGTTTGCTCTCCGGGTCAAGATGACGGCAATGCCTCAGCTTGTTGGCGTGCTCAATGGCTTTGGTGGCGGAGCGTCAGCCCTGGTGGCGTTTGCCGAATATATCAGGATGTCTGGTGATGCAAGTCTCACTGTTTGGTCGGGCGAAGCAAGGCTTGACGTTCTTATTACGCTTGTTCTGAGTATTCTCATTGGAACCGTGACAATCGTGGGTAGCATGATTGCATCGGCAAAACTGCACGGGGTGATGCGGAGCGCGCCAATTCTCTACCCGCTCCAGAAGCAAACAAATGCCGCACTCTTGTTTACCGCGCTGGTCCTTGGCGTGCTGTTCGTTCTGGATCCATCTCTCTGGTATGTTCTTATCATCATCGCCGGTCTTGCCGTGATTCTTGGCGTCACGAGCGTTATTCCGATCGGGGGAGCCGATATGCCGGTCGTGATTTCCCTCATGAATTCGTATTCCGGACTTGCCGGCGCCATGACGGGGTTCGTACTTTCCAATAACGTGCTGATCATCAGTGGTACGCTGGTGGGTACGTCCGGCATCATTCTTACCAACATCATGTGCAAGGCCATGAACCGGTCTCTGGCCAATGTGCTGTTTGCGGGCGTTGGCGCGGAGTACGACCCCTCGGTCCAGGCTGTCGAGCAGCGGACTGTGATCCGGTATACGCCGGAAGATGCGGCAACGATTCTCGAGAGCGCCCAATCAGTGATCATCGTACCCGGATACGGTCTGGCGGTCGCGCAAGCACAGCATGTGCTTCAGGAACTTGTCAATGTACTCACGGCCAAGGGCATGCTTGTTCGTTACGGAATCCATCCGGTAGCGGGCAGGATGCCGGGGCATATGAATGTCCTGCTGGCAGAAGCTAACGCTCCATACGACATTCTGATGGAAATGGATCAGATCAACGATGATTTTCAGACCACCGATGTTGCGCTCGTTATTGGTGCCAATGACGTCGTGAATCCTGCCGCGCGCTCCAAGAAGGACAGCCCTCTCTATGGCATGCCCATCCTGAATGTGGATCACGCGCGCACGGTGATGGTCTGCAAGCGAAGTCTCAATCCGGGATTTGCGGGGGAGGATAATGAGCTATTCTACAACGAGAAAACGATGATGGTATTCGGGGATGCAAAAGAAACTGTAACAAAGTTGATTCAGCTCATGAAGAGCTGACCGCCCTTCCACACTTCTACCATTCTTCTTTTTCACATCTGATTCCGCGTACAGCTGCGATGTGCAGGATGTCCTGCATTAACCGCGGATTGCCGCACGTGAGAATAACGGATTTGTCCGGAGCCATCCGGTTCAGAAGCTGTTTCTTGGACACATGTGCAGGTAGCACCGGTCTTACGGCCCGGTGAAGGATCGCTTCCGCCTTTTCGGGATTTTCTCCTGTCTCATGCGCGCGCACCAAATTCTCTTCTTCCTTCATCGGAAGATCGAATATGGACCTAAGCACATTGTTCGCACGGCCTTTGCCAAGATGAGGGTCGCGATATTCTTCTGCCGAGGGTCTGCTGACTGTCGGGATGTACACAAAATCCAGGATGCCTGAGCGTTCGATCTCTGCAAGCTGCTTGTGGTATCCAAGCTCCTTGGATCCGCGGTTGCCGTGAAACAAGGTGTACCGCTTGCCGGCCAAGGGTCCCTTCTTCCCCTCGTGATGGAGTTGCTTGATCATGGACGCGAAGGGGGCGAGGCCAGTGCCCGTGCCGATAAAAACGACATTCTCGAATTCCATCGCGCGCCGTTCCAGAGTAAAGTCTCCCGCGGTCTTTGTGTAATAGACGATCGTATTGTCGTCCTCGGTGTCGAGCTGAAAGAGTGACTCCGTCAGTCTCCCAGGCTTGCCGTCAGCAATCATCTCAAGGATGATGTAGAATTCGAGCCATCCAAATTCTTCGGTTTCATACGGTGCTGAAGAGATGGAGTAGGAATGCGTGACGGGGCCGCGTTTCTGATTTCCGTGCTCATCCAGATCGGGGACATAGAGTGCGCGTCCGTCTGACTGAAGAATCCTCCGGGTCAGCCGGCAGTTTTCCCTTCGCAGAGCGATGTACTGACCCGCCTTGTAGCGCGGGAACTGGTGACCTTCCTCGGGAAACAGCCTGAAGATGGCGAGAATGGGGGACAAATCGAACCGGGAAACGGTAGTTCCGACTTTGATTTCGGCCATGCTAAGATGAGAACGTGTGTCAGGAGACAAGATACGCTTGCAAGGATCAAGTTTCAATGTTGCGGAAAATTTTTCGAAATCATTCGATGATTTTTCAGCGACGCGTTTGTATATTCCCTTCTGCCACCGGACTGGTTTAACGATTCGGGCGCTACCACGTCATCTATGAAGAAGAACAACTTAAGTTCGAGATCGGTCCCAGCGGGCTACTCACCCGACGCCCTGAGCTCTCTTCTTTCCCCGGAGGAGGTTCAGCGGTACGGGCGTCACCTGAGCTTGCCGGAAATCGGATTGGAGGGCCAGCAGCGGTTGAAGGCTTCCAGTGTCCTCATCGTTGGCGCAGGTGGACTTGGATCGCCGGTAGCCCTCTATCTTGCCGCTGCAGGCGTCGGGGCGATCGGACTTGTCGATTTCGACAATGTCGAGGTAACGAATTTGCAGAGGCAGATTCTCCATACAACGCCGGCCGTGGGGAAATCCAAGCTTGAATCGGCCCGGGACCGAATCGAAGCGATCAATCCTCATATTGCTGTCCGTACGCATGCCGCGAGGCTTGATCGCGGGAACGCCTTGGACATCGTGCGGGCTTACGACGTTATTATTGACGCAACGGATAACTTCGCCTCGAGATATCTTATCAACGATGCCTGTGCAATGCTCGGAAAACCGGATGTCTATGGAAGCGTTTTCCGGTTCGAGGGTCAGGTTTCGGTATTTCATGTGGATAAGGGGTCCTGTTATCGATGCCTCCATCCCGAGCCACCCCCGCCGCATCTGGCTCCCGACTGTGCTGAGGCAGGTGTGCTGGGCGTTCTTCCGGGAATCATTGGTACCATCCAGGCCGTGGAGGCTATCAAGCTCCTTCTTGGCATTGGTACTCC
>JACQPU010000262.1 GCA_016207365.1 Ignavibacteriales bacterium
CCTGCAGGGAATACCCCAGACCTATCGCGAGCTGGAGCGCAGTCTCACCTTATTGTCGGTGCTTCGCGGAATCGGGTGGCAGAGGTCCATCCGCATGCGCGGCCCGGTTGATGCTCACGGCCGCGAAATTCCCTGGTTTTCCTATCCGGCGATTGATTGGTTGGAGAGCAGAATCAAGCCCACGCACAAAGTTCTGGAATTCGGCGCGGGGCATTCGACGTTATGGTTTGCGCGGAAAGCCGCGCACGTGACCTCAGTTGAACATGATGCCAGATGGGCGGACAAATTGCGCGGGCGCGTTCCTCGCAACGTAACGCTCATTCCGAGAAATGAAGCCAACTACGTTGTGGCGGCGGGGAAAGGAACATTCGACGTCATCGTCATCGATGGCATCAGACGCACAGAATGTGCACAATGGGCGGCGAAGCATGTGACAAGGAGCGGATTGATCATCTTTGACAACAGTGACAGGCCCGAAGATACTGCGGGGATTGAGCTTTTGATGAAAAGAGGAATGTATCGGATAGACTTTGTAGGTCTGTTACCGCAGTACGGGAGGATGAATTGCACGTCCGTGTTTTTCAGGGATGAAGGATATTTGAGGGGGGAACCTCACGTGTCGCTGAACCAGGATTTACAGGATGAGAAGGATGAGTAGGGATGTCGATTGTATTCCTTGCTGGTGTGTAGAAGCTGCTATATCCTGCGCAAATGAAACCTGTAGGCGCTCACCAAGCCGACGCGGTCCAACATTCGTCCCCAGAACCCCCGCGTATATCCGAAGACATACCACTCCCACCCCACCCGAAACTCGACCTTCCGCAGTTTGAGCTTCAGCATTGGTGTAATATAGCCATCGTCGAAGATGGCCCGGCCCCAGGTGGATTTGTGTTCGAGCGTATTATGGGCCACCTGGGCTTTCCAGGATGGCACCTCGACGATAAGGGTTCCATTGGGTGCGAGTAATCGCCGGCATGCAACCAGGAAAGCGATTCGATCCCACACATGTTCCACAATGTGTTCGGCGATGACGATGTCGAACGCTTCTTCAGGAAGGTTCCATTGAACGTGGGGGTTATAGGAATCGATTTGCGGAAGGATTTGCAGGTTCGCGACGACATCGATGCCGGGGAGCGGGCGGATGTCTACGCGTGTGACCTTTGCATCAGGCGGAACGTCGCGCACGTCGAGTTTGTCACCGGCACCGAGGATACAGACTTTGGAAGGCATGGATGGAATAATGGAATGATGGAGTGATGGAATTTTGGAACCAGTGTACTGAGAAATAGGCGAAGATGGAACCAGGATTTTCAGGATGGGATGGGATCGTATGGACGCATCGGAGACTCAAGGCGGTGCGCGTAATGATTCCCGAAATCGCCTCGGCCTACACCATGCTGAGATTTCGGGAATTGGCCATCCAGGCATGGAATTTCCGTGCGCCCATTGCCCCTTGGCAAGGTTTTCCTGGATTGATCACAGACCTTGCCAAGGCGAGAGGGGACCAGGTTTGTGCGACGGCTGGAATGATGGAATGGTGGAATAATGGAATCTCTTGTGTGCGCGCCATTGCCCCTTGGCAAGGTTTTCCTCGATTGATCACAGACCTTGCCAAGGCGAGAGGGGACCAGGTTTGTGCGACGGCTGGAATAATGGAATCGTGGAAAGATGGAATCCCGGACAAGGCGAGAGCAGGCTCTTGTGATGGCTTCCAGGAGGATTGGATGATGCCTGCCCCCGCCAAAGGCGGGCAGGCGCCTACCCAAGAATTCAAGGAGGCAGGCGGGGAGGATGGATGGTGGTGTGGCTATGATCGCGGGGATCCTGCTGTCCACGGCATGGAATGAATTCCATGCCTGCGGAAGCAGGCAATTGTGAAGCACAGGAAAACCCTTCGGGTTGGGAGCTACGTGGCCATGTCATAGAAAGTCGCGTGGAATATGATTCCACGCGTATGAGAGCACACGAAGCTGACGCTGGGAGAAGCCCCTGAGGTTAATGTGGAACGTGAAGAGAATTAACGTCGTGTGTATGCTTCGGTCTCCATCCAGGCTGGCGTGAGGCGCTTATAGAGCACGTCGGGATCAATGTCTGCTCCATTGGCCCAGACTATCGTTCCGACCTTGTGGTCGACGCTGAAGGAAAGGAAGGCAGACCGGCTCTTTCTCAGGGGTTCGAAGATTGGGCCCCGGAGATACGGTTCCAGGTCAACTTCTCGCTTTGTTCCATCCGTAAATTCAATCAGGACAACGAAGTCTCGAAGGGGCTTTGCTGACTGGATTCTTATGAGGTTATTTGTTTGCTTTTTCACCGTTTCATTCCAGGGGTAGGATGTTGTTCAAACGCATTCCATCCCTTGCGCGTTCCCAGTTTGCAGTGAGTTCGGCGCGATGCAGGTTAGCCCATTGGACAACGAGCCCCATAGCTCGTTCCGGTAACCTTCCGCCAAGAATTTCAACTGTGTCGATCCTGAGGAGTGCCTCGAATTCCGCGTATCGTGCGTGGAAATGCGGTGGTGCATGGTCATTGTAATAGATATAGATTGATATGCCAAAGAATTCGCATATACTCGGCATTCATCCCCCCATAAGATTGCTCTGCCTCAAGATACCGAATTGTATCAATAGTTGCCATAAGGGAACTCAGATGGTGGAATAATCGGCAATTGAGGCAACGACGGACTGGGAGGAACGTCTGATTTGATCCGTGAGCGAATAGAGCTCTTCGCGAGGAAAGGTTTTCGTTTCGTGGAAGATTTCGATTGCGAGAGAGTACGCGAGCTGGTAGACGCGGAGATCCTTGAAGCCTTTGTAAGCCATGTTTCCCCCATTGCTGACGAAAAACACCGAGTAAGGAGTAAGGGGTAGGGTGAAAGCGTTGCAGTTTTCGCCTTTCCCCTACCGCTTACCCCCTACTCCGAGTTTTGCTGCCGTATCC
>JACQPU010000283.1 GCA_016207365.1 Ignavibacteriales bacterium
CTCGAGGACGTGCTGAACATCTGCGATCATGAACAGCCGTACGGCGTGATCGTGAGCTTTGGAGGCCAGACGCCGCTCAAGATTGCCAAGGCTCTCGAAGAGAACGGTGTGAACATCCTCGGGACTTCTCCCGAAGGCATCGATCTTGCCGAAGACCGCGAGCGGTTCGGAGCGCTCCTCCGCAAGCTGAAGATTGCCCATCCGAAGTATGGCACGGCTTATTCGGTGAACAACGCGGTTCTTGTTGCAGAACAGATCGGATATCCGGTCCTTGTGCGTCCCTCATACGTTCTTGGGGGGAGGGCGATGGAAATCTGTTATAACGGCGATGCTGTGCGGGAATACATGAAGAAAGCTGTGGATGTGTCGCCGGAGCATCCTGTGCTGATCGACCGGTTCCTGGAAGATGCATTTGAGTTCGATGTTGACGCGGTTTCCGACGGGAGCGACGTGCTGATCGGCGGTGTTATGGAGCACATTGAAGAAGCAGGCATCCACTCGGGCGACAGTTCGTGCGTGATCCCGCCCTATATGATTCCTTCGGAGAGTTTGGAGGAAATCAAGGCAACGACGGTGAAACTGGCAAAAGCGCTGAAGGTGCTTGGCCTGCTCAACGTCCAGTTTGCGATGAAGGATGGTGTTGTGTATGTACTTGAAGTCAACCCGCGGGCATCCCGCACCGTACCGTTTGTCAGCAAGGCGATTGGGATTCCGCTTGCGAAGGTTGCGGCGAAGGTGATGGTAGGACGGACGCTGGATGAACTAGGAGTGAAGGATTTCGACTTCAGAACGCTGCAGCATATCTCGGTCAAAGAAGCAGTTTTCCCGTTCTCCAAGTTTCCCCGTGTGCCGGTATTCCTTGGACCCGAGATGCGATCAACCGGCGAGGTGATGGGCATCTCTCATGCGTTTGGAGGCGCGATCGCAAAAGCTCAGATGAGCGCTGGAAACTCGCTGCCGGAACAAGGAACGGTATTCATGAGTGTGAACAATAGCGACAAGAACGACATCACGCTTGGCATTGCACATGGTTTTGTCCAACTCGGATTTGCCATCGTCGCGACGGAAGGAACAGCACGCTTCTTCAATGAGAACGGCATCGCCGCGGAACGCGTATTCAAGGTCAACGAAGGCCGTCCAAATGTCGTTGATCTCATCAAGGATGGGAAAATCCAGCTTGTCGTCAACACACCACTCGGCGAAGAATCGCGATACGATGAGTATGCGATTGGCTGGGCAGCAATCGTGCACAAGGTGTCCTTCATCACAACTCTCTCCGCGGCCGCAACTGCTGTGAAGGCTATTGAGCGTCAAAAAGAGGGAAATCTGACGGTCCGGACAATCCAGGAGTATCACCATACTTCCCCAACGCCCAAAGCCCTTTCCCTGTAGCTCTTGCCAACGAACAAACCCATCCAAAAGTCCGTCTAATTACTTGACAAAATTGCCGAATTCAAGTAGATTTTACTCTTAACGGACGTCATCTCATCTCTTACTTGAAGGTAGATTGCCTAGTCACCTGAAAAATCAATTCTCCGGGAGTTGGGAAACCGGTGTCCTCCTGACGTGGGGATTGGGTCTTACTCTCTTCCTTGCTGCGCAGTCATTCTCCCAGGTTCAGAATGTAGGCCGGTCCGCGTCGATGGCCGAGGAGCAGGATTATGCGTTCGCCTATGGACTGTACAATGATGGTCTGTACCAACTCGCTGCGGAACAATTCGATCAGTTTTTGAAAAAATATCCTGCAAGCATCAAGCGTCTTGACGCGTTCTATCTGACCGTCGAATGCCGCTTCCAGCAGCAGCAATTTGACACCGCCGCAAAGTTGTTCGAAAAATTCCTTTTGGAATTCCCTCATTCCCGTCTTTCCGACGATGCCCTTCTCCGGCTTGGTGAAGCACATCTTCGGTTGGGAAAACCCGAAGGCGCTCTCCCGTCCTTTAAGCGCATTCTCGATGATTTCTCGCAGAGTGATCTGGCCGCCGATGCCGCGTACTGGACGGGCGAATCATTCGTGCGGATGGGTGAATTCGAAAACGGCATCAAATACTATCTTATGGCGCTGGAGCATTATCCGGACAGCAGGCTGCGTGACTACGCGCTCTATGCCATTGGGTGGGCATATCAGACCAAGAAAGACTATCAAAAGGCAATTGAGTGGTACAAAAAACTTCCCGGTCAATTCCCCGACAGTGATTTGATTCCGGCATCCATGGTGCGGGTAGGCGAATGCTACTTCGGTATGCGCGAATACAGAAGCGCTATTCAGGAACTCAGCTCGTCCCGTCAGGGAATCACGCGGCCTGGCGAGCTTGGAGAGGCACTGTACCTCATTGCGGAGTCATATTATCATCTTGCAGAATTCGAGGAAGCGCGCAAGGGCTATGAGCATTTTCTGGCGACCGTTCCGGGCCACAAACTGACCAATGATGTTGTGTTTGCCCTGGGATGGTCCTATCTGAAGGTCAATAATTTTGCGCTCGCGGAGGCCACTTTTGACCGGCTTGCGGGTGGAAGCGATCCCCTTGCCATTAGTGCCCTTTTTCGCAGGGGAGTGGCTCAAAAGCTTGGAGGCAAGCTGGATGCCGCCCTTGCGACCTGGAAACAGGTTCTCGACCGGGATCCCGCGGGACCAAACGCGGATAACGCGCTTTATGAAAGCGCTCTTGTCCGCTATGAGCGTGACGAAATAGCGCAGGCGCAGGCCCTCTTCGAACGTGTTGCCCGGGAGTTTCCATCGAGCGATGTCCTGGCCGATGCGTACAGAATGCTCGGCGAATGCTTGGTGGCTCAGGCCGATTTCAAGCGGGCCCAGGAAGCGTTTGCCGCGGCGGTTGCTGCACCGAACGCATCGTTTGAAGCCCGATCGAATGCCCTGTACCAACTTGGATGGTCCGCTTTCAAACTTGAGGAGTACCGCGGCGCTGCAGAGACTTTGACCCAGTTTCTTGAGCAGTTCCCTGGCCATCCCAAGGCCACCGATGCCCGCCACTGGAGAGGTGAATCTTCCTATCGGCTGAATGACTATGTAAATGCATTAAAGGACTTTGACGCCGTGTGGGGGGCAACGACCTCGCCAAGACGCGAGGAGGCGCTGTATGGCGCGGGATACGCGTTGTTCAAGCAGGGGGACTATGGCGAGTCTGCAAAGAGACTAACCCGGCTCGTCGCGGATTATCCTTCAGGCAAGTTCATTTTTGATGCCCGGGTCCGACTCGCCGACTGCTACTATTTCCTCAAAGACTACAAAGCGGCCGAAACAGCGTACAGGACGGTTCTCAGGCAATTCCCCGAAAGGGCCGACCGGGATTATGCCATGTATCAGCTTGGTCAGACCCATTACAGGCTTGGAAACCTCGATGATGCTTTGCGTCAATTCCAGGGCATCATAACAGGGATCCCATCCTCATCGCTTGCCGACGACGCACAGTATGCGATCGGTTGGATCTGGTTTCAGGGAAAGAACTATGATGAGGCCATCAAGGAATTCCGTATCCTCCTGCAGAAATTCCCGAACAGTGACCTGGCAGCCCGGACATTATACAGTATAGGTGATGCCTATTATAACCAGCAAAACTATGTGCTTGCCGAACAATCGTACCGGGATGTGCTTCGCCGATTCTCCAAGAGTTCCTATGTAGCCGACGCGATCTCGGGCATCCAGTATTGCCTGCTTGCTCAAGGGAAGCAGGCGGAAGCGCTGGCTGTCATTGATGCGTTTGTTCGCGAGAATCCTGAATCGGCTGATGCGCGCGCGTTGCTGCTGAAGAAAGGCGACCTCCTCTTCAGTCAAAAGCAATATGAGGCGGCAATCCGTGAATACAGAGGGTTTGTCGAGCGGTATTCTGAATCCCCGTTGCGTGCCAATGCATGGTTCTGGATCGGTAAATCCTATGAAGTGATTGGGAGCTTGCTGGACGCCGCCACAGCTTTCGACCGGGCCGCGGAAGTCGCAAATGCCACAGTACGGATCAGGTCCGAAGCCTTTTTCCAAAGCGGCGAAGTGTACCGGCAGCTCAAGAGTTATGACAAGGCAAACGCAGCGTATCAGGAGGCCCAAAAGGTTGGTACGGGGACAACGATCGCAGCGGAAGCTGCCTATCGACTGGGATCTGTCAGTGACGAACGCGGTGATGTTTCCGGCGCACTTCAACTGTACAACAGAGTCATCGCGACATATCCAAAATTAGACGCAGCCGACAAGGCAAAGCTGGCCTTGGCCAGAATCTATCTGCGTGAAACAAATTATACGGAGGCCGAAACTCTTGCCGGGCAAGTGGCTACAAGTCGGACGGATCAGATCGGTGCTGAGGCGCAGTACCTCATCGGCTTGCAGTTTGCCCAACAGGGGGACTGGAATAATGCCATTCCAGCATATCTGCGTGTAAGATACATTTTCCCCGCCCATGAAGAGTGGCTTGCGAAGGCCGCGCTGGGATTAGGCGAAGCTTATGAGGCGACGGACGATCTTCGCAGGGCACGGGAAGTGTATCAGAGTGTTCTTCGGATGGAGCGCCCAAAAGACGCGGTCGCGGAAGCACAGAAGCGCCTGAGGAGAATGGAGAAATGAAGACCCTTGGGCTGAACGTGGTTCTGGTCTTAGCGATGATCGTCACGGCGTACGGTCAGGATCGGCAGAATCAGCGCCAGCCGGTCTCAAAGCCTGCCGATGTGCAGTCTCCGTCGGATCAGTCGCGTCTCCCGACGATTGACCTCCCTGAGTTTGTCATTACCGGCATTGCAACAATTGATCCCCCTGACGTTGAGAAAAACCGGACAGAAGAATCGGGCGTTTACAAACGGCATCCGTCGGAGAATTTGCCTGGATTGAGAGACCAGGCAACCGTAGATATCGGTGAACGGTTCAAACAGTCCCTCTTTGCGACGGGAGAAGTCCGCGACGGTTTGCTGATGGCAAGTATGGGAACGTATTTCAGTCCGATGCTGATGGCTTCCTACGGAATCTCGACAAGCGACCACGGAATCCTCGGGGAAGCGGGGTACAGTCGTACGCGGGGATTTGCACGATTCACGGATGCTTCCCGTGGATTTCTCGCCGCCGATGGAAGCCTTGTTCTGCGAAGTCCGGGTACTATTTTCGACGAGGCACGATTAAGCGGCGGAGGATCGGTCGAGATCCGGAAATACAAATTCTATGGCTCAACAACACCGTCCGTTCAACGAGAATGGTCAGCCGTCGAAGTTGGCCTGCGGGCCGCGTCCGGCGTCGGCGCACCGCAGAACTATCATGGTGGATTGGAGTATAGGAGTCTCTCGCTGACGGACAGCTCGGCAACGGTCACGGAGAACCACGTCACAATTTCAGGAGGGAGCGGTGTGTCGGTCCTCGATGTTCCCCTCGAGGTGGATGCTTCGGTGGACCTCTCGACAATTACTGCCGCGACCCCGGTTTCTCTTTCTCTTTTCAGACTTTCGTTGACTTCTATGCCTTTCCGCTGGAAAGATTTGTCTCTCGTTGTTGCGTTGAATGGTTTTGCGGTGAGCGGAATGGGCGGCCAGCGCGGAAACTACGTGTATCCCGCTGTCCGAATGCGTTATGCTGGCTTGCCGTCACATGACGTTTACGTCGGTTTTTATCCTGCGGTTGCATTCGTGGCACTTCGCGGGCAGTCAGCGAGGGCTCCCTATCTCTCAGCAGTCTCTGTTATCCGTCACCCCGTCGATCGCCTAGCCCTGTCCGGGGGTGTCGAATCCTCCTGGTCCGAAAGCATCCAAACAAAGATCCATGTCGAATACCAAAAGGCCACCGATGTTGCCTTGTACGATGACGGCGCAGATACCGGCATCGGTACCTTTCGATATGGCGGGACGACCTCGATTCTCTCCGCGCGGATGGACGCAGTTGCAAACATCACCCCAATTGATTATTTTGCGGTGGCTGTGACCGCGAGGTCAAGCAGAAAC
>JACQPU010000306.1 GCA_016207365.1 Ignavibacteriales bacterium
GTTAAATATAAAGCGCGGGAATCTGAATGTCAAGTGGGCCATCATGAAAAACCGGCGGCAAGCGACAAAGGACATGGTGGATTTTCCCTGATGAAACCGCGCTTCCAAACTTTTTTGCTCCCGGCGTCATCTTAGAGAGAAAAGAAGGATCACATCATGAAGACAATGGTCATTGGGGTATTACTCTTATGCAATCTGAACATTCTCCTCGCCCATCCGGGATCCGCCATCGTAGTGGACCGGCGGGGAAACGTCTATTTCGTTGACACTGGATCCGGGGTCTGGAAGATCGATCAATCCGGTCAACTCACGCGCCTCCCAGGTCCAGCGTATCATTGGATGGCCATTGACATCAACGACCGGCTGGCCGCTGTAAGACTCCCCTATTTCTCCTCCGGAGATGCGACCGTCACCAAGGTGGGCGGTAATCCGACCCTCCTCCTCGCCAGCGATTTTCCCATCACGGTGGGGAATGACGGCAGTCTGTACTACCTGTGGAGCCCGTCGCCGGACCAGGTGCAGATCTTCCGCCTTACGCCTTCCGGAGCCACGACGGTCTTTAAATCTCTCCCCCCTGCCCGCTCAAAGGAGGGAGAAATCCGTTGGAGAAATGGTATCGTCGCGGGGAAGGATGGATCGATCTACTATTCGGAAGACAGGGCAATCCGGAGGATTACTTCGCAGGGGGAGTTTGGGACCGTCATCGAGAATCTCAGCCTGCCCGGCTGCGGTTCGGTGATTGGCGTTGAATCGGAGCTCGGTGTGTACTGCCGTGGACTTGACGTCGATTCGGCGGGGACCGTGTATGTTGCCGCCGCGGGCTGCCGAGCGGTGCTCAAAATCACTCCGGACAAAAAAGTGACCACGCTTCTGCGGGCCGAGAGTCCTTGGTCGCCAACAGCCGTAGCGGTTTCGGGCAGCGACGTGTACGTCCTGGAGTATTTTCACACTCCGGGTGATAACAGGCGTGAGTGGCTGCCGCGCGTGAGGAAAATTTCATCAGATGGTCGTGTTGTCACGGTAGCAACGATTAAGCGGTAATAATTCCCATCACGTTTTACACGTCAGATGTAGCTGAACAGCGGCGGAAAAACAATCACCACGATGGCTCCCCACACGGCGTAGACGGGCAGGTAGTTCGTCTGCCATCGCTCGAGGTCTGTGAACGATGCGCGTTCTCTGAGAAAGGGGATGTACAGAACGGCGGACCAGGTGAGATTGACCAGCAGGATGATGTTCACACCCAGAGCGGCCACCCGGTTGGGCGTGAAGCCGAACTCGGCGATGCGGGCGGCGATGGCCCAAAGCGCTACTGTGTCGGCCAACAACGCACTGACCACCAGCACTACCTGCATCATATCAAAGACGCCGGGCGGGGATTGCGAGTCCCGGGCGGAGATGGAATAAAGCAGCAGGCCGAGGATAACCACGAGGAGGAGGTCGAATGCGATGAGAACCTCACGTCCGATGTCAATGGCACGCCCCGTCAAGAGGAGGGTGACCAGGAAGGTGACAAGCAGGGCGGCGAAGAGGGGCGTGAAGAGGCGAGTCAACACGGGCGCCATGTTCTCGATGACGCTCTGCTTGGCCTCCACGAGCCAGGATGCGACCAAGACGGCTCCTGCAGCTCCGCAAGGGATCAGCCACGACTGGATGAACCACTCCGAATCGATGCCAATGCTCTGAAACATCATCACCAGAAACGCGGTGAGGACCCCGCCGCCGAGGGCGATCAGCACGTAGTAAATGAACAACTCTCCGGAGAACCGAATAAAATCCATACGACCCGCGACTTCATTCCAGCGGTCGCCGGCGTACGCAACACCCACCGCGACCCAAAGGGCGATCGGCAAATGGATCGCCAAAAGCACTTCGGTGTTACTGCCCATTCCGAAGGGATAGACGTTCGCGAACACACCGGCTCCCACGAAAGTAACGGCAAGCCAAGGGACTGTTTTAGCGCCGAGTCCACGCTTCCAGACGAAGTACCAGGTCAGGAGAGGGAACACGAACAGGCTCAAGTTGCGTGCGTAGAATCCGGCGTTCTCATCCGGCCTGAGCGCAAAGAAGAGCTCCGGCAGCTTGAGGAGTATAGCCGCGACCACCGCGAGTGCAAAAGCAACGAACGCGTCCGATCGGGTCCATCCGCCCTGCTCCCCGGGATCGGCAGGAAGAACGACGAGCTGTTTCCAGAGACGGTCCGAGTGTTCGCGTGCGAACTCCCGCGAGAGAGCGTCGAGAGCCCCCATCCGCTTTACAGCAACAAGGAACGCTTCATCGGAGGAGAGTCCCGCTTTGACCAGGGCGGTGACCTGTTCGCGCAGGTGGTCCTCGAGCTCTGCCACGTCAACCGAGTGGATCGCCTGCCGGCGAAGAAGATAGCTCCGCCATTGGTCAATTTGTTTTTCGAGAGAGGGGTCGTTCGTGGGTTTGGGCATCTATTTAGGCTCCTAGAATTCTCATCTAATTGACCCTTCTCTGTGTAACTCTTTCGGTTCTCTGTGGACCTCCCCGCCTGACCGTTTTTGGCCCAATCGCAGTCGGGCAGGTGTGAAATTACACAGAGATCCACAGAGAGGGAAAGAGAAGTTCCACAGAGAAAATTGGCTCGTCGGCCAAAATATGGCAATACAGACTACCAGTAGGGGTGCCGTTGATACATGGTGTACGAATTCAATGCATACTGAAAGCGACTTCCAGATTCCCCGCAGCGTCGTGTCCACCGCCTGCCATTGCTTTCGTTCCTCAGTGAGCTGAGCGCGGCCGCTGGTGGTGATCCTGTAGTATTTGCGTCGGCGTCCGCTTTCGGCAAGTTCCCAACGCGCCTTGATAAGGCCGAGCCGTTCGAGCCGATGGAGAACGGGGTAGAGCATTCCGTCGGTCCACTCCATCTCTCCTCCGGACAACTCCTGAACGCGCTTGATGATCGCATAGCCGTAGCTGTCCCCTTCCGATAATATTGCCAGAACGATCGGGGTCGAGGAAGCGGCAATCAGGTCCTTGTTGAATTCCATGATTGTATGCGTTGCGCCGGAGCGTGATTGTGGATTGGGTCAATATACATAGCAGTTCTATGTATATCAAGGAAAAATTGCTTTCCATAAAGGGGCATGTCTTGTCTCCTTTTGCCGTTGGTTGATTGTTTTTTCTCGAAACCAAAAGGGGATATTATTGCACCTTTGGCCGATGCTATCTATTTTCCAACGATAGCCCGAGACACATACTTCAACGGGATATGAAAACCATTCATAGCAACAAGAAGAAGTTGTCGCCACAACAACCTGCCTGGCAAGCAGGCAGGCGTGAAGAACTCCTCCAAACATTGAAATCCCGTTTTGAGAAAAACATGAACCGCCACACAGGTCTTCAGTGGGCTCCAGTCCAGGCAACGTTGGAAGCGAAGTCTGGAAAGCTGTGGTCCCTCAGCGAAATGGAACGAACCGGCGGGGAGCCGGATGTTGTGGGTTATGACAGAAAGACGGGCGAGCACATATTTTATGATTGTTCAGAGGAAAGTCCCAAAGGCCGCAGAAGTGTTTGTTACGACCGTGAAGCGCTAGAGTCAAGAAAAGAGCATAAACCTAAGGATAATGCTCTCGATATGGCGGCTGCCATGGGCATTGAACTTTTGACGGTAGAGCAATATCGGGA
>JACQPU010000307.1 GCA_016207365.1 Ignavibacteriales bacterium
AAGGACGACCTCGCCACATTGCTCATTTGGATCTCGACTGCTTCTTTGTGTCGGTCGAGCGCATCGATAATCCATCCCTCATCGGGAAGCCCGTTGCCGTGGGGGGCACTCCTTCCGGCCGCGGTGTGGTAGCGTCGGCCTCGTACGAAGCAAGGAAATTCGGCGTCCGCTCCGCCATGCCAGCGGGCCAGGCTCTGCGAGCGTGCCCTGACTTGATGCTCATCCCCGGGCACTATCGCCGATATGCAGAGATTTCCGACTCTCTGTTCAAACACTTGCACCAGTTTGCACCGATCATTGAGCGGGCGTCCATCGACGAAATGTACTTGGACCTCACCGGGACAGAGGCGCTTTACAAGAATGACTTTCAAGGATTGATCCAGACCATCCAACGGTCAGTTCGAAGCGAGTTCTCTCTGCCGTGCACAATCGCACTTGCCTCGAACAAGACCATTGCCAAGATTGCCACCGATCAGGTCAAACCTGAGGGACTCTGCGTAGTACCGGCCGGCAGAGAAAAAGCATTTCTGGCTCCTTTACCAATCAGCGTTATCCCCGGCGTTGGGAAAAAAACCGAGGCCTACCTCAGGAAAAAAGGATTTGCCACCGTCGCAGATTTTCAGAAGAGTCGGTTGGAGCGGCTCACGGCGCTGCTCGGGAAACACGGTGTGTGGCTGTATCGCGTTGCACAGGGCGGTGGAAGCGAGACCGTTCACAGGGAGTACATCAGAAAGAGTATTGGAAAGGAGGAGACTTTTCCGCACGATAGTGCGGATAAGGTCGATCTTGAGCGGAAGCTACGCCTGCTCGTCGGGAACGTGTGCGACAGGTTGAGACGAAAGAGGTGGAGAACGCGAACGGTGACTCTGAAACTGAGATATTCCGATTTCCACACCATTACGCGCTCCGAGACCATTGCGGCAACAAACGATGACCCTGTTGTCTTCGCAACGGTCCGCCAATTGTTCCGGCGCGGATATACCCGCAAGCTTCCGGTCAGACTCCTCGGAGTCCAGCTTTCGCATTTTTTGGATCCTTCCATGGAAACCCCGGAGTTGTTCGACGAACCAACACGGAGGGACGATGTTCTTGATGCTGTTGGAAAGCTTCGGGACAGATTCGGCGAAGAAGTCATTCATGTCGGAACTGATTGACCTCTGAAAGTATCCAGGCACCCATGTCATTTCACTCTTAGGGAGAACCATTATGGCCCGAAGATTCTTTGGTGAGCGCCAGTATAAGGACCGGTATGGATTCCGGTGGCGCGGGGGCGATGTGTCACGCGTCGAGGGTTTTAGCGATGCCGTGTTTGCTTTTTCCGTCACGCTCCTCATTGTCTCTCTGGAGGTTCCCCGTACGTTCTCGGATCTTCTTCAGACCATGAAGGGCTTTGTTGCATTTGGGGCGAGTTTTGCCATCCTGGTTTGGATCTGGCATGTACACTATGTCTTCTTCCGCCGATACGGGCTCCAGGATGCATTTACGAAGACGGTAAACGCTGTTCTCCTGTTTGTTGTCCTCTTCTATGTCTATCCGCTTAAATTTGTGTTCAGCAACGTAATTCACTTCTGGTCCGGTGGCGCGAACTCCACCGTATTGCCAAGCGGCCTCAGTGTGCCAATTCTGACCGAAGGTGACCCTGCAACCATGATGATCGTGTACGGCATCGGATTCATTGCCGTCTTCCTCTGTTATGTCCTCTTCTATTGGAATGCCCGGAGAAAACGGGAGGAGCTGCGGCTGACTCCACTGGAACTCTTCGTGACCACGACGCGTCTTCAGCAGTACGCGCTGTGCATCCTTGTCGGCCTGATTTCCATTGCTATCGTGACGGCCGGTGGAGACTCCACTGCCGCTCTGTCGGGATTTTCTTACATCCTTCTCGGTCCCGTGCTGGGCGTTCACGGGTTCATGAGTGCGCGAAAATGGAAGGTTCTTGAAGCCCAATCACGGCAACAGTTTCACCAGCAACGGCCGCAGCAACACCAGGGTAGACCGAGCTGGCCACAACAACAACGACCACAAGGCCAGCAGGGCCAACAACGGCCTCAGGGACAACCGCGTCCGCAAGGACCGCCCCGCCCTCAAGGCCAGCAGGGACAACAGCGGTCGGAGGGCCAGCAACAGCAGCCGCGCAGACGCTCCTGAGCGGATCCATTGGTTCTCAACACACCACGTTCAGCCTTCTCCTGGGTACTCCCGGCGATCATCGGTACCCTCGCCGCACAGGTCTACCTGTGGCCCCATATCACCGATGACGCATATATAACTTTCCGCTACGCCTGGAATCTTGCATCCGGCAATGGGCTTGTCTTCAATCCGGGGGAGCAGGTCGAAGGGTTCTCGAATCCACTCTGGACTCTCCTTCTTGCCGTAACGCACGTTCTCACGGCCGGAGAGATTCCTACCATTGCTCGCGTCTGCGGAATTTCCTTTTCGATCGGCATTCTCATTCTCACGCACCGTTTTGTCGGTCGTATTGGTGGTCTCCATGCCGCGAACCTTGCTTTGCTTCTGATTGTGCTGAATCCGGGGTTCCATGTATATGCTTCGGCGGGTTTGGAGGGCCCCCTTCTGAGTCTTCTGCTGTTATCAAGTCTGGCTCTTTCGCAAATCTCCTCGTCGCGAATGCGCGTGTTTGCTGCTGTTCTTCCTGGCCTTGCCGGCATCACTCGCCCCGAAGGTCCCGCATACGTACTTTTATGGTTTCTTGCGACGTTGGACCCCGGGACTTCACTTGTCGCGATATTCAAACGCGAACGTATTCGATTGTTTATACTTCTGTTGCCCATCGTGGCATGGCAAGTCTTCAGGGTGGCATATTACGGATCCTGGCTGCCCAACACAGCCGTGGCAAAAGTACCGGGCGTCTTCGGGGAATTCATCAATTTTCCTGAATACATTACGCCCTGGCTCATCGCCGCCGGTGGGCCTCTTTTCCTCCTCTTGTGGCTCATTCTTCCGCCAAAAGATTCCCGAATCCGCGCCATCGAGCGCGTCGCCCTCGGAATCGTCGGAGCGAACCTGATCTTCATTGCATACGCCCAGGGAGACTGGATGCTGTTTGGCCGATTCATCACACCCGTGTGGCCGGTGATTGCCGTAACCATGTCGCTCTGGATATCCTCAGCCCTCGCTCAACTCCCCCGCGGCGCTGATATCCGGTTCCACAACATGGTTGCTTTTACTCCGGTCATTGGGATCGTTCTTTGTTCCTTTCTGGCCTGGCAGTCCTCTGTTCGCGCATATGTGGACAACCAAGGGATGTCCATGTTGATGCGCGGAACGGACCAGATTGCCGTGGGGGAGTGGATCAATCAGAACATCACTCAGACCGCCACTGTCGCAACTGGGAGGCTCGGCGGAATCGGCTATGGTGCGCGGAATCATGTGGTTTGGGACTGGTTTGGATTGACTGATGCCGAGGAGGCTGCACACATCAGGCGCGGCCGGCCGGGGTCAATTACCGACGATCCGGTTTTTCGCCGAAAGCCGGACGTCATTGCCGCCGTTGAAGCGCCGGCTGACTGGAGCTACACACGGACAAGTTCCCTGATGGATTTCCTCAAAGAAAACTATATCTTTGTCATGGGTTTTCCTCAAGGCAACTACGGATACGTCGATATCTGGATCAGGAAAGACAAAATCGATGAGGTATTGGTTGAGAGGAGCACGTTTATCCTGTAATCAGCTGTCAATTTACGAATGCCGATTGTCGATTTCGGATGGCGGGGCGATCGGATAAACATACAGTGCCTGAAACGACAAACATATGGAATCGTTTTACCGCCGCCTTAAAGGACGGTGTTCGCAGATTGAGCCTCCCAGAGCGGGGCAGACGCATCTATGATAGAGTTACCGGGTGGTTGAAGGGACGACAGTCGGGTTCTACCATCGGATTCAAAATCCGCAGACTGTGGTCAAAGACGGTTGCCGGACTCAAGCGCGTATTCTCCGCCGGGGAAGAGTTCGCCCTTGGCCTGAAAATCCGGTGGAAACTCATTTTGATAGTCGGCATTTCTGTCGTTGTCGTTACCTTCGTCATCACCACTGTTGCAGTCAACAGGCAGGAGCAGGAACTTCGGGCAATGACGATTGTCCTGGGAACGAATCTTGTTGACGGGCTCTCGAACGTTGCCAAGGATAATCTCCTTCTGGAGTCTTATCCCCCCATCCAGGACTACATCAGCAATCTCTCCTACGGGGCATTTCCGGGGCTCGAGTACTTTTTCGTCATGAATCGCAACGGCAGGGCCGTGGCACATTCTATTGCAGACAGCATCAACAGCCTGGTTCCTCCCGAGGACTTTGACAGGATCACATCGGCTGATTCCACGGTCGTTTTGGAAACGGAGAACCAGCTGCTGTTCGTTCAATCCGTTTCCATTTACAAACAGGGAGTGAAATACGTACTTGGGGGAACCTCCGCCACATTCACCAAGGCGGTGATGTTTGCCCGTATTGCGGAAATGAAGGAACGAATCCTGACGACGGGCGTCGTAGTTTCCCTTCTCGCCATTGCCGTTGTTTATCTCTTTTCAACAAAGATTGTGGGAGTGATCGTCGTTCTTTCGGAAGCCGCGCGACGGGTTGGCGAGGGCGACCTGAAAGTGGCGGTGGTAACAAGGGTCAAGGACGAGCTCGGTCTCCTTGCCAAAGAATTCAACATGATGGTGGTGCAAATCCGCGAGAAGACTGAGATGCAGAAATTTGTTTCACGCGCGGCGGTCCAGATGATTTCTGAAAAGAAGGAAGCCACGCTCGGGGGGACGCGACGGGTGATCACCGCAATGTTCACAGACATCCGTAACTTCACCTCGGTTGCAGAGAGTCAATGGCCGGAGGAAGTCGTTGTTGTTCTGAATCATTACTTGAATATGCAAACGAAGATCATCCACAATCATGGCGGAGTTGTTGACAAATTTATCGGTGACGGAATCATGTGTTTCTTTACGGGAAACGATATGGTTTCGAACGCCGTTACAGCCGCAACGAGGATTCAACATGAAGTAGCTCAAATGAACAAAGACCGCAGAAAAAACAACGAGATTGCGCTGGAAATCGGCATTGGCATTGCAACTGGCGTGGCGGTCATGGGAAGCATCGGCGCCGAAGACCGAATGGATTACACGGCCATTGGAGACACGGTGAATCTCGCTGCCCGGCTTTGCGGTGTTGCGGGTGCCTCGGAGATCCTCGTTTCGGAAACAGTCGCCAACCGGCTGAATGAAAAGGTTCGGGTCGTTTCTGCAGGAAAGATCCCCATCAAAGGCAAGCAGGAGCGCGTTGCGGTGTTTCAGATTCCCCTCGAACAAGCATGACGTTTGCAACTCATCTCCCATGATTTCCAGAAATCTCTGTGTCCGCGTGCTGTCTCTCCTCGTGCTGTTTGCGACATTCGTTTCGATCGTGGTGTCCCAAACGGGAGCGTATGACTTTGGGCTTGGAGGATCGTCGGTGATGTGGTTCCCCCGCCCGTCGGCGGTGTTTCTGAACCCGGCGGAGTTGGGCCGTATTCGAGAAGGCGTTTTCAGCCTCAACACACACAGGATTTCCAGCTTGAATTCTTTTGGTGGAGCATACTTTGTACCGTTTGTGGGTACGTTTGCGGCCGGGATTGCCAGATTCGGGCCAGCACAACAATATAGCGTAGGGTATGGCGGAACATGGGGTCCGTTTGGGGGCGGAATTGGTTTCAGCGGATTCCGAAACACGGACGAATCATTTGGCATTTCTTTCGGCGGATCATGGCAGGCTTTCGGGAGCAAACCGGCCAGCGGACTTCACGCCGGATTCAGCGTCAGCAATCTTTCAGATCAGGCAAAGTCCCCCCTGTTCTCCATCAATGCCGGGGTGGCCTACTGGATCCTCCCCGAACTCCTGCGGGCACAATCGGCATATCGGCACACTGCCGCTTCCAATGACGGCCTTGTGGGAGTAAGTCTGCAGGCGCTTCCTGTTTTCGGACTCGGTCTTGGAACGCGCTCCTTTAAAGAAGTTATGGCTGGCGTCAGCCTGCAACTTCCATTTGTGTCAATCGATCTCTCCGCGGGGAAAGCAGGCGCATTCCTGTCCATCAACGCTGCCGTCTCCGAACCTGCTTCGATGGCACGCGATCGCAACTATGAGCTTGGGCTGCTCGCCCTCGACGGGAACCGCTATTACGACGCCGAGTGGAATTTCAGACTCGCCCATGCATACGATCCCTCGTTCATGACTGCCCGGGCAGCAGCGGACTCCGCGGCTTCCATTCTCGGGCGCGAACGTGAGGATCTCACAAACAAGGCCGAGGCCTTGTTTGTGGCAAGGCGCTTTGTGGAATCAAGCCGGGCGTTCTCTCATGTCCTGACTATGGATCCTGAGAACGAGCATGCACGTGCCAGGATGAGGGCAATACAATCCCTCCTCAAGAATTATTTTATTGAATTGATCATAACGGGAGACAGCCTGCGGGCCCGGCGTGAAATCGAACCAGCCCGCCGAAATTACCAACTCGCTCTTGATCTGGATCCGGGGAACGACTCGCTCCTGGCCCGCATCACAGGACTCCGGGAAGTGGCGAAGGAGAATGTCAGGACGATGCTCAACCGCGCCCGGCTCGCTCTCGACCGGAACCAGCTTGATGAAGCAGAGCGCGAATTTGAGCAAGTCCTTGCTCTTGAACCGGACAACAGCCGTGCACGGCAGGGCTTGACGACAGTCCGGGGAAAAAGGATCGAAGAACTTTTTGAGAGAGGGAAACGGCAGTTCGCCGCTTCCAACTATTTCGAGGCATTGAAGACATTCCTTCAGGTTCTCGAACATAATCCTCGGCACCGGGAGGGAGGCGAGTATCTCGATCGTGCCCGCCAGATGTTAAAAGTCGACCTCGAAACGTACTTCCGATCGGGACTACAGTACTACACGAAGGACAACTACCAGGCAGCAATGGAAGAGTGGGACAAGGTCCTTCTCATCGATCCAAACCACCAGGGAACCCTTGAATACCGAAAACGGGCGGAAGAAAAGTTGAAGGCGCTTCAGCGCCTGAAATAGCCGCCCGGAACCCTTCACTCGCTCCCAGCGTTCCAATCACTGTTCCATCCTTGCTCTACTTCTCTGAACAACAATCGTGGGAAACGGAGGCACCATGAAGATCGGAATCCTTGGTACGGGAATGGTTGGGCAGCCTCTTGGCGGAAAGTTTATTGAACTGGGGCATGATGTTGTTATAGGCACCCGCGATGTAACGACCACGCTTTCTCAGGAATCGCCAAACCGCTACGGCATGCCTCCATTCAGCGCATGTTCTTGAGCGGAAATGATGAAGGGGCCAAAAGCACGGTGATGAATCTCCTTGTGTCTCTCGGTTGGAAGAAGGCCAATGTCATTGACCTCGGGGACATCACAACGGCGCGGGGTACGGAGCAGCTTCTACCGCTCTGGGTGAGGCTGTACGGAATATACAAGAGTCCGTTATTCAATTTTCACGTTGTCGTCGCCCCATCGCAAAACAGATAGAATAAGGACGATTTCTCCATGAGCGTCATTCCTCTACTCGCAACAAATTCAGCCTCCCAGCCGGCACCTCAGGACGCACCGGGTGACGCCGGCATTCTCGACGCCTATTCCAGAACAATCATCAATGCTGTGGAAGCGGTCTCGCCGGCGGTGGTGAAAATCGATGTGAGGCGCCATCGTCGAAGGATCGCAGGAGGGGAAGAAGTCCCGGATGACTCGGGAAGACTTGCAGGATCGGGGTCTGGTGTCATCTTCACGCCTGATGGATTCATCCTTACCAACAGCCATGTCGTTCATCGCGCAACTGTGATCAGTGTTGTGCTTGGGGACGGCCGGGAGCTTCGGGCCGACGTCATCGGCGACGATCCCTTTACCGACCTCGCTGTCGTCCGCGTGGACGCTCAGGATCTTCCTGCTGCCGTCCTTGGCGACTCTTCGTCCATCCGCATCGGTCAGCTCGTCGTCGCTGTTGGAAACCCTTTCGGATTCCAGGCAACAGTGACCGCCGGGGTCGTCAGCGCGCTTGGACGTTCGCTGCGGGCCGGTGGGGGTCGACTTATTGACAACGTGATCCAAACCGACGCCGCGCTGAATCCGGGGAACTCCGGCGGTCCGCTTGTAAACTCTCGGGGCGAGGTTATCGGGATCAATACGGCAATGGTTCCCTGGGCGCAAGGAATCTGTTTTTCTATTCCGATCAACACAGCGAGGACCGTTGCATCGCGT
>JACQPU010000274.1 GCA_016207365.1 Ignavibacteriales bacterium
GGGCGATGACGTACTACGGCCGCTGGACGTACAAATACGAGATCGCGTCCGAAAAGGGAGCGACGGCGGCAATCATTATTCATGAAACGGGACCCGCGGGTTATCCGTTTGAGGTTGTGTCCGGCAGCTGGAGAGGCGAGAACTTTGACATAAGAACGTCGGGCAAAAACATAAACAGAGTGGCCGTGGAGGCATGGATCACAACCGATGTGGCGCGGCAACTGCTGGCTGCCGCGGGAAAGGATTTCGACGTTTTGAAGAAGGAGGCGATCCAGCGAACATTCAAGCCGGTTCCCCTCAATGCAAAGATTACTTTCGATGCCCGCGTTAGCTTAAGGGAAGTCAGATCAAAGAATGTTATCGGCATGCTTGAAGGATCCGATCCGGCCGTACGAAATGAGTATGTGCTCTACTCCGCTCACTGGGACCACCTCGGAAAAGACGCGAGTCGCGAGGGCGACCAGATCTTCAACGGCGCTCTGGACAATGCCTCCGGTATTTCGGGGATGCTTGAGATCGCGGAAGCGTTCAGGAGTCTCCCTTCACCGCCCCGGCGTTCGGTACTCTTTGTGGCGGTAACAGCCGAAGAACAGGGCCTCCTTGGCGCAAGGTACTACGCCGAGAATCCGCTCTATCCTCTTTCCAAGACTCTTGCCAACATTAATATTGACGGCATGAACCAGTGGGGAAGGACTCGCGATATTGTTGTTATCGGGTCAGGAAATTCGACGCTGGAGGACATTCTGGCAGCCGAGGCCGCGGCTCAGGGAAGGACAATTAAGGATGATCCCGAGCCCGAGAAGGGCTTCTTCTATCGGTCGGACCATTTTGAATTCGCCAAACGCGGAGTACCTGCGCTTTACATAGACTCCGGAACCGAGTACGTCAGCAAACCACCGGAATACGGACAGGAGAGGCGCGAGGAGTTCACCGCCAACGATTATCACAAACCGTCGGATGAGATAAAGCCCGACTGGGACCTTACCGGGGCAGTTGAAGATTTTAGATTGCTGTTCAGGACCGGCCACCGAATTGCCACAGACAGAACCTGGCCGGAATGGAAACCTGGCTCAGAATTCAAAGCACGCAGGGAGGAAATGTTGGAGAAAAGCAAATAGTGAACAGTGAAGAGTGAATGGTGAACAGAGAGTGAGAATGTTATGAGAAAGCTTATCAAACTCTTTCCCCTTTTTCTCCTGGTTTCAATCCCGATGTTCGGTCAGGACTCGGTGCTGGTCCGAACTCATTACACCAAGCACGAGTACCGTATCGTCATGCGTGACGGCATCGAGTTGTTCACGGTGGTGTACGTTCCACGGGATACCACGGAGCTTCATCCGATCATGCTGACCCGGACGCCATATAGCGTCGGTCCATACGGTCCGGACGAGTACTATCGCCGCCTTTCGAATCTCCAGCGGAAGTATTTTCAGCGGAACTACATCATGGCGTATCAGGATGTTCGCGGACGATTCATGTCGGGCGGCGAATTCGTGAACGTGCGCGCCTACATTCCAAATAAGAAGAGCAGCCGCGACATTGATGAGACTACCGACACCTATGACACCATCGAATGGCTTATCAAGAACATCCCCGGTAATAATGGCCGTGTAGGCGTCAAGGGGATCTCCTACCCGGGATTCTACTCGACCATGGCCACCATCGATGCTCATCCCGCCGTCAAAGCAACCTCTCCACAGGCGCCTGTTTCCAAGTGGATGGCAGGCGACGATTTTTTCCACAATGGCGCCTTTCTCGTTTCCCACGCATTTGATTTCTATGTTCGTTTTGGCTGGCCTCGTCCCAAGCCCACGACAACGGATTTTCGGCAGTTCAATCCGGGCACGCCGGATGGCTATCAGTTCTATATGGACCTTGGACTCCTGTCCAATGCCAATAAACTTTACATGAAGGACAGTGTCGCATTCTGGAACGACATGATGAAACATGGCAAATGGGATGCCTTCTGGGAAGCAAGGGATGTATTTCCTCACGTGAAGAACCTGAAACCGGCAACGCTGGTTGTGGGAGGATGGTTTGACGCGGAAAACCTGTACGGCGCCCTGAACCTGTATCAAAACATCGAGCAAAAGAACCGGAATAATCAGAACATGCTGGTCATGGGTCCATGGGCACACGGCTGGTGGGCTGCAAATGATGTCGACTCGCTCGGACCGATCAAATTCGGGATGAACCTCTCGGACTTTTTTGCCGATACCCTTGAGCTTCCGTTCTTTGAGCATTACCTCCGCGAAAAAGAAAGGCCAGAACTTGCCGAGGCAACGGTGTTTGAGACCGGCTCCAACCGCTGGCATCGACTCGACTCATGGCCTCCGAAAAACGCGCATGTCCGTAACCTCTACCTTCGGGAGAATGGAGCTCTTTCATTCTCCATGCCCGATCCCGGCGGAAGTGAATTCGATGAATATCTGAACGATCCGGCCAAACCTGTACCATACACAAATGAAATAACAACGTGGTACAACGCGGCTTTCATGGTGGAAGACCAGCGATTCGCTTCCCGCAGGCCGGACGTCCTCGTTTATGAAACGGACCCCCTTCAACAAGAGGTCACGATCGCGGGTCCCATGACCGTCGATCTCATCGTATCCACCTCAGGTTCAGATTGCGATTGGATTGTCAAACTGATCGATGTGTTCCCTGACGATACACCCGAACCCGCGTCGGTTCCCGGCAAGGTGAAGTTTGGCGGCTATCAGATGTTGGTCCGCGGCGATGTTCTTCGGGGCAAATTCCGGAACAGCCTTGCCAACCCCGAGTCGTTCATCCCGGACACGCTTACCAAAGTATCGTTCATCCTTCAGGATGCGTTTCACACCTTCAAGAAGGGACATCGGATCATGGTTCAAATCCAGAGCTCGTGGTTCCCGCTGATCGATCGAAACCCAGGCAAGTTTCTGGATATCTACAGCGCCCGAGAATCCGACTATCAAAGAACACGACAGCGTATTTATCGTACGTCTGCCAATCCTTCGTTTCTCCGGCTGATAATCCTCGAATGAGCGAACGTCTGCGAGAGCAGCTGCCGGTCTGCCATGCTCTCCCCCGCTCCCGATATTAACCTGCGGGTCCTCCTGGACCGCGACGCGCCGGACTTGTTCCGACTCATCGAAAAGAACCGTACCTCTCTTCGCACATGGCTCCCATGGCTTGATTCACAGATCTCGGTTGAGAACAGTCTCGACTTCATTCGTGCAACAAGGACCCAGAATGAACGGAAGGAAGCCCTTACGCTTGCCATCTATCATCGCGGTTTGCTCTGTGGCATCATCAGTGTCCATCGCATTGACTGGCCCAATCGCTCATCCATGATCGGGTACTGGCTTTCCGAAGATCAGCGCGGCCACGGAATCATGACGGAATCATGCCGGGCCGTGGTCAACCACGGATTCAATGTGCTAGGGCTTCACAGAATCGAGATCCGCTGCGCAACGGGTAACAGGAAGAGCCAGGCAATCCCGGAAAGGCTTGGGTTTCACAAGGACGCCGTCCTGCGCGATGCCGAATGGCTTTACGATCATTTTGTTGATCTCATTGTCTACTCCATGCTTGCCCCCGAATGGAGAAAACTTCATCCACCTTGATCATCACACAAGGAAATCTGTCATGTACCGGGTCATGATTGTTCTTCTCTTCTTCATTTGTCTTCAGCCAGCCATCGTCCTTTCCCAGGAACGTCGCACCGTCCTGAAGGCTCCCTCGCAAGCCGAAGGCGAAGGACCATTTCATCGTTTGATTATTCGGGGCGTCACCGTGATTGACGGAACCGGCGCTCCGCCTGTTGGGCCGATCGACGTGGTTATCGAGAAGAACCGTATTGCGACCGTGCGATTCGTCGGCGTTCCGGGATTTCCCCCCGACTCAGCGCGTCGTCCGAAGCTCGAGGCCGGGGACAAGGAGCTCAATTGCACAGGGATGTACTTGCTTCCCGGCTTTGTCGATATGCACGGACATGTAGGAGGCGTGGAACAGGGTACACCGGCAGAGTATGTCTTCAAGCTTTGGATGGGACACGGAATAACGACTATACGCGATCCCGGCAGCGGGAATGGGCTCGAGTGGATGCTTGAGCACAAACAGAAAAGTGAGAGGAACGAGATCACTGCTCCGCGCATTAAGGCCTATGTTGGTTACGGCTCAGGACATCGCGGTCCGATCACGACACCGGAACAAGCCCGTGCCTGGGTCAGAGAGATTCGCTCGAAAGGGGCTGAGGGAATCAAATTCTTCGGTGCCCGTCCGGATATTTTCACCGCTGCACTGGATGAAGCAAAGAAACAGGGATTGCGAACAGCATGCCACCACGCCCAACTCGGCGTCGCAAGAATGAACGTGTTACATACGGCGCGGGCCGGACTCACGACAATGGAACACTGGTACGGATTGCCGGAAGCGCTCTTTACCGATCGCACCGTTCAGGACTATCCCGTTGAGTACAATTACAGCGACGAGCAACACAGGTTTGCCGAGGCGGGCAGGCTCTGGAAGCAGGCTGCCCCGCCGGGAAGCCAAAGGTGGAACGCCGTCATGGACGAGTTGCTCGCTCTCGATCTCACCATCAACCCCACTTTCGCGATCTATGAAGCCAGCCGCGATCTCATGCGCGAGTACCGCGCGGAATGGCACGACGCTTATACGCTCCCCTCGCTCTGGGAGTACTTCAAGCCGAGCAGAGACGCCCACGGGTCGTACTGGTTCTATTGGACCACGGAGGATGAGGTTGCATGGAAGGAGAATTACCAGCGGTGGATGCACTTTGTGAACGAATTCAAGAACAGGGGTGGACGTGTAACGACAGGATCGGATGCAGGGTACATCTACAAGATCTATGGGTTCGGATACATCCGCGAGCTTGAGCTCCTGCGCGAGGCAGGATTCCATCCACTCGAGGTCATTCGGTCGGCGACACTCTTCGGCGCCCAGGCCCTTGGAATGGAAAAAGAAATCGGCAGCGTTGAGCCCGGAAAGCTGGCGGATTTGGTGATTGTCGAAGAAAATCCGCTGGCGAATCTTAAAGTCCTGTACGGTACGGGAGCGCTGAAGCTCAATGAATTAAACGAGCCCATTCGCGTCGGCGGCGTAAAATACACGATCAAAGACGGCATCGTTTTTGACGCGCGAAGACTCCTGGCCGACGTGCGACGCATCGTCCGCGACGCAAAATCCCAGGGGGGCGGCGGACTCAATGTACCGGGGACATCGGGCATAGCGACCGAGAGCGAAATCATTCCAAAACCCTAAGGAGGTTATTATGGTACCACGAGTGAATGTATCAGGCCGACCCATCGACCGGAGAGGTTTTCTCACCGCTGCTGGAAGAGGCGTCGGTCTTGCTGTTCTCACATCGGCAACCGTTGCTTCCCTGCTTGAAGATGTCCATGCCGCTGCCCGGAACGTCGCACATCTTACCCCTGAAGAAGCAGCAACGAACGAGGACTTCTGGTTTGAGATCCAGCGTGCATTTACGGTGACGCGTGGAATCACAAATCTCAACAACGGCGGCGTCTCTCCTTCCCCGCGCATTGTCACGGAAGCCTTTGTCCGTTATACCTGGCAGCAAGAGGATGCCACGGCCTACACGATGTGGCAGATTCTCGAACCACAGTCGGAGACGGTTCGCACCGGCCTCGCCTCGTTGTTCGGTTGCGACCGCGAGGAGATCGCCGTTACGCGCAACGCGTCAGAATCGCTCGAGATTCTCCTTATGGGAATGGATCTGAAATCCGGTGATGAAATACTTACGACAACGCAGGATTATCCCCGGATGCTGACCACGCTGAAACAGAGGGAATTGAGAGAAGGGATTACCCTGAGA
>JACQPU010000275.1 GCA_016207365.1 Ignavibacteriales bacterium
CCATTATACCGGGCGATGGTTCGTTCATCTTCCGCGCCGACCTTCACTTCGGCGATGTCACGCAGCCGGACAACGTCATTGGCTTTTTGAGAGACATGATCGCGCCGAATTCTTCGGGCCTTGAAAGCTCACCCCGAGTCCGCACCGCAAATTCCCGGCCCTGCCCTTCCACTCTTCCGGAAGGTATCTCAGCGTTACCGTTTCGCACGGCGTTTTCGACATCCTGTGTCGTGAGACCATGAGCCGCCATTCTGAGCGGATCGAGCCAGACGCGCATAGCATACCGTCGTTCGCCGCCGATGATGACCGAACCCACGCCCGGGAGTCGCTGAATTCGTTCCTTCAGGATAATATCTGCGATCTCCGTGAGCTCAAGCCCCGAATGTTGTCCGCTCGAAAGGGCTAGCCAAACGATGGCATCCGCGTTCGCGTCGACCTTCGACACGACGGGATCCGCGATTTCTCGAGGCAGTGTTCCGCGAATACGCGAAACCCGGTCGCGGACATCGTTCGCCGCTTCGTCAACATTGCGGCTAAGCTCAAACTCAATCGTGATCACCGACCCTTCCTCCCGGCTCGAGGACGTCATCGTTTTCACGCCTTCCAGGGTCGCGAATTGTTCTTCCAGAATGTTCGTGATCTCGGTCTCGATCACACTGGGGCTTGCTCCGCGGTAGAGGGTGACCACGGAAATGATCGGCGGATCGACATCCGGGTACTCGCGGACCGGCAGCCGCAGGAACGAGATGATGCCGAATAAAAGAATCGCCAGGCTCATGACGGTTGCCAACACCGGGCGTCGGATCGAAACATGACTAAGTCTCATGGGGAACTCCTGTCGATCAAAGGGAGGGTTTAGTTCATGAAATCGGGGTTATTGTGCTGCCCCGTTTTGCGTGCTCACGGGCATTACCTTGGCGCCGTGAAAAATCTTCTGGTGACCGGCTCGCACAACCCTGCTTCCGGATTCCAGTCCCTGCACGATTTCCACTGCATCGGCCATTTGAGATCCGAGAGTGACGGGAACCTGTACCACCGTGCTGTCCGGCTTGACCGTGAAGACAAACGACTGGTTTCCGGTTGCAAAGACCGCTTCGTTCGGAACGGTGATCGCGTTAAGCCGGTTATCCAGGACCGCGGAAACATTGACCGACATACCGGGAACGAATCGCCGCCCCGGATTTGATACCCGCGCCACGACGCGGCCATTCCGTGTGACCGGATCGAGAACGGGCTCGATGGCGATGATTCTTCCAGACACCGTGTTGTCCGGATACACAGGAGTGGAGACGGTTACCTGGTCGCCCCGGTTCAGTTGGGTAAGGAAACCCTCGCTCGCCGAGAAGCTCACGCGGATATTGTCCAGGTTCGCAAGCTGCGCAATAGGCTCGCCGACGCCCAGATAGCTTCCCACGCTCACGCGGCGTGCGCCGACAGTCCCGTCGAACGGGGCGGTGATCCTAGTCTTGGAGAAACGCGCTCTCGCGAGTGCGAGGTTCGCTTCCGCGACGTTCAGTGCCGCGGCGGCATCATCCAAATCCTGCGGAGCGGCGGCATTCTGCTCCACGATGGCTTTCACCCGGTTGTAGGTAGCCTGGCTTTGTGCGCGCAGGGCCTCCGCCCGAGCAACCTCGGCGGCGAGTTGTTTGTCGTCAAGGCGGGCGATAAGTTCACCGGCATTGATGACACCCCCCTCTTCAAAGGGAAGGGAGACAATGATCGCGTTGATCTCCGAAACGAGAACCACCGATTCAAGCGCTTCGATAGTGCCGATTGCTTCAAATTGATCTGCAACCTTTTCCACCTTCACCTCCACGATCTCGACGGGCATCGGTGGCAAGGAGAATTCCCCAAATGCCGCCTCGGGTTCCGAACACCCCTGGATGAAAATGGTGCCTGCAATCAATGCCGAGAATGCAAGGGCGAGGTACAAAGCCCCGGACAGCTCTTGCCCAAAAGCAATCAAAGTCACAGCTTTCCTTCTTCGCATGGGAAGTCCTCGAGTTAGTTTCGTGCTGACGAATGTTCAATGGAAGTTAACTGTCTCAGTGTTGCTGCTGCCTTGGCCGTACGAACCAGAGCCTGGGAGTACCGTTGCTGGGCCCGGGCGAAATCCTCGCCGAGGCGGACAATTTCGAAGGCGGTAGTTCGGCCGTTGCGGAATTCCACGAGGCCGATGCGTGCCTGCTCCTGCGCAGCTTCGACGCCTTCTCTTGCCGCCTTGATGCGCTCCTGTCCATGAGCCAGCTCCCGGTGAGCTCCCCGGACGAGTTCCTCCAGCAGGCGCGCTTGTTCAAGATACCGCTGTCGCGCAATGCTCACGTGTGCGTCCATCCTGTCCTTCTCACCAAGTCCGCTGCGAAATCCGATTGGGATACTCAGTTCCAACCCAACACTCCAGCTTGGATAGTCCCGGTTGGTTACCTGATTGAGTGCGTCGCTGAAGCTTCCAGTGCGATTCGTCCGCAAGGTGTCGCCGCCGAAAATGACATCCCGGCCGGCTCCGGTGAGGCCGGTCCCCCCCAGCGAGCCAACGAGATCGAGTCGGGGGAGGAGCTCCCATCCCGCCGCGTCTGCCAGAACTTGTACGGACTCGACCTCCTTTTGCGAAGCAAGCAATCCAAGGTTTTCGTTTCTTGCGCGCTCGACAACGACGTCCACGGGCTCAATAGGGATCTCACCCGGTGGATCATCGACCGGGATAAATCGCGACATTCCGCGCTCCGGCCTTGCCCCGATCAGGGAGGCAAGTCTGTCGGATTGATGGTCCATCTGTTCATGACGCTCAAGCAGCAGCAACTCCTGTTCGGCAAGGAAGGTTCTGGCGTTTGCCACCTGGCTCGGTCCTACAAGACCCGTGTGTACACGCAATTCAGTTTCCTTCAGGAACACGACAGAGCGATCGCGAATCAGCTTCTGAACTGCGTAATCACGGCACGCGGCGTAGAGGTCCCAATACAAGTGTTCCACCTCGGCGCTGACCGTCACCGTTTGCTGATCGTACCGCGCTTTCTCAGCCTCGACGGTTCGTTCGGCGCGGGTAAGCTGCTTCCTGGAAGACGTCGAGAATCCGCCCAGCAACGGCTGGCGAAAACTCAGGCTTCCGAATACACTGTATTCAGGATTCAGCAGGGCAAATGCAGAATTTGTTTTTGGCCTGTTGGCATTCAAAGCAAGTTCCATCTGCGTGCCAATAGGCAGATTCATTCGCACACCCGCACGGGAAGATGCCTGCTCCACCGAAAGGACGGTTGCGCCGGCAAAGAACGATGCCGTCGGCTGCACCTGGTCAAGATAGTCCAGGCGAAAGAAAACTTCAGGATCATAGAAGCCAAGCTCTCGGCGCACGCCGCCTTCCGCCGCCAAATAGGCCGCTTCCGCTCTGCGCAGGGAGGTTGCGTTCCGCAGGGAGAGCTGCTCTGCCTGGCGTAACGAGAGCAGCGTGCCCTCGAGCTCGTTAAGGATTACCTGAAGGGCGCTGTCAGGATTGATGGGCGCTTGTCCGACAGCGTGTGAGGAGAAGAATCCCAGAAACACAACGGGAAAGGCCAGATTTCTCAATGCGGCGTTCATAAAGATTCCAGCGTTTAGTAAGTGTTATTTCGATGTCCTATACTGTATAGTCGATTAAGAACCTTAAAATCAGACAGTCAGGAAACGGTATTTTTCTCAATAACTGCGACGGAATTCAGAGTCAATCCCAGATCCCAAATCTTCATCAACAATCCCCGGAGGGCAGCCTGGTCGGGCAGGTTACACCGGACAATTGTCTCGCCGTTCGGAGTTTGAGTCCACTTCGAGCCAGCATTGTCTCGGGAATCACAGAACCATTCAGACCAATCCTTATCAAGGTGCCCTTCAACTTTGATTTCATAGATCACAGTATGCCTTTTTAGAGACGTTTAGATGCGGTTTCTATTGCATGGACAGAAACATGCGGAAAAGATAATGATTGGGGCTGGGTATTTACATCACCCGAAAGGGGTAATGGAGGGGGTAAAAATTGAAAATGGACAATGGGAAATGGAAGACGGAAGATGTGCGCCGAAGGCGCATCCCCGCCGGCCTTTAATGAAGGGCCAAACCGGCAGAGAGATTCTAGAGAAGACTCAATTCCCGCGCACGGGCGAGGGCTTGGGTGCGGTTATTGACGCCGAACTTGTGGTAAATGTGCTTGAGGTGGACTTTGACGGTGTCCGGTGAAATGTAAAGTCTTCGGGCGATCTCCTGGTTGGAGAGGCCGTCGGCAAGAAAAGGAATGAGTTCACGTTCACGCTTGCTCAGGGGTTCGACAAGCACACCCCCGCGTGTTTCGATGATTTCCGTGATGCTCTTTGTGGACAAGTCGCGATTGCGGGAAACATCGAACGCACTTAAGAGAGTGATGGCATGCCTCCGGTTCTTTCCCGTGACGCGGCTGAGCAGGGCGTACATTGCATCGCCTTCATCGAGAAATGTCCTTACATACCCCTCGGGTCTTGAAAGCGAAAGAGCCCGATTGAGGAACTCCAGGGCTTCCGAAAATCTCCCCTGGGATTGCTTTGCAAGAGCCAGCAACACCAGCGCTTCAATCATTGAGTCCGCAAGAGGTTTGCCCTCAAGGGACGAGACCAGCTTTTCCAGCTCCTCAACAGCGAGTTCAAACCGATCCTGAGCCATCAGCAAACGAGCGAGGACACCGCTGGCATGGTACTGATGGATGTGTTTTATGTCTCCTGCATGGAAGGTCGATTGTTCAGCCCAACGAATCGCCGGCAGGAAAAATCCTTCGGCGAGCCAATGACGCAATGTTGGGAGGCCAACCGTGCCGATGAGATGAACGGCAAGATGGTTGTCCGCCAATGTTTCAGCCTGCTTCAACGCGACCCGTGCATTGTCCTTGTCGTGTCGTGCCTCATGAATCCTGGCTAAGAGAACATAACTCTTGATCATCTCATCACGGACCCACCAGCTTTTTGACAACTCAAGGGCGGTGTTGAGATGATTAAGACTGCCTTGCAGATCGTTCATTTCATACATCATGTCTGCAAGATTTCGATACGCAATGGTCGCGAGCGGAAGACTACTTCCGGCGCGTGTTCTGGCGGCCTCAAGCGCCTTGTTGAGGGCTTCCAACGAGCGCCCTGGGCGCCCGAGTTCGCGCTCGATCCCCCCTTCCAGGAGATGAGCATAATACGTCACCGTCTGGCTCGCGATCTCGCGTCCGACGCGGAGTCCTTCTACTGCCGCCCTGCGCGCAGAGCGCACATCTCCAAGGAACAGATGCGCAATACCCAGCTGGGTCTTGATAGTTCCCCGTAAGTACCGTTTTTCCTCAGGGAGATACTCGAGGGCCCTCTGGGCGGCATTGATGATGCCCAGCGCATCATCCTGCACAACGGCCATCACCGACCGGACAGCGGCGGCTTCTCCAATAATGCTGCGAACCCGGCTCGATGATGTATCTTTGTCTGCGGCCCATTGTTCGACGTCGCGGATGGATTGCATAGCGTCCTGTAAGCGATCCTGCGAAACTGTTGCCCAGGCCCTTGCGAGGGAAAGGACGGGACGTGATCGCACGAGATCGGGCGGAAATGCGTCCAGCCATGTAAGCAGGCTTTCCCAGGTTGCAGCATGATCGTCGTAGAATTTTTCAACGATGTTCGCAGCGCGCTCAAAGTCCTTCGCAGCAAAGGCATGGTTCACGGCTTCATTGACTTGGCCGTGCTGCTCAAACCATTCGCTGGCCCGGCGGTGAAGGTCCGGGACCAAACCGGGGTCAACGCTCTGGAGCCGGTGGCGCAAGACATCGAGAAAAAGCTGATGGTAGCGGTACCAATCGCGGTTCGCGTCCAGCGGAACAGTAAAAAGATTGTGCTTTTCGAGATTCGCCAGGATCGAGGCCCCATGTGTTTGTCCAGTCACTGCATCGCAAAGCGGTCCGCTGAGACGTTCCAGGATCGACGTGTGGAGAAGGAAACGACGGATTTCTTCCGGCTGCGTATTGAATACTTCCTCGGCAAGGTAATCCACGACGAAGCGATGCGAGCCCGTGAATGCATCGATAAAACTGGAGTAATCGTATATGTCCCGTCCCTGCATTGAGAGACCCGCCAATTGCAATCCGACGACCCATCCCTCGGTCCTTGCTTCAAGCGCCGCGATGCTTTTGGGAGGCAAGTGGAGACCCATCACCTGATTGAGAAACCTGGCGGCTTCTTCGCTGGTAAACCGAAGGTCGCGGGCCCGGAGTTCGCGGAGTTGATTTCGGGCACGCAACCGGGCCAGCGGAAGAGGAGGATCCGCTCGGCTCGTGATGATCAGATGCATCTGGGGCGGCATGCGATCGAGGAAAAATGCAATTCCCTCATGGATGGCTGGATTCGTGATGAAATGGTAATCGTCGAGGATCAGAGCTACATTGTACTTGAGGGCGCCGATTTCGTTGACAAGGGGAGTGAGAAACGACTCAGGCGTTGAATGGGGGGAAGTTCTCTGTACGCCCAGAAGTGCCGACGTCGTTTCGCCCAGATTCGGATCAAGTGTCTGAAGCGCCCCCAAAAAGTACGACCAGAATCTGAGTACGTTGTTGTCGTTTTCATCCAGGGACACAGAACAGACTTTGTGCTTCGTTCCGCACGTCCATTCTGTGAGCAGGGTGGTCTTCCCGAATCCGGCGGGAGCCGAGACAAGGGTTAATCTGCCACCAAGGCTCTCATGCAGACGTTCAACAAGGCGCGGCCGTGATACAAGTCCTGCGCGCAGACATGGAATGGAAAGCTTGGTCTTCAGCAACGATGGCTTTCGCTCATCACTCGGCTGACGATCGGACCTTCCCGCAGCCTCCTTAACAGCTGCCTCTGTTTTCCTCCGCCTCGGCATTTTTTGGGGGTCGCTGAACTATTGAAAGCTGCCGTGAATATTTCGAGCGTGATCCGGGATGCCCCCCTGCAACCCGTTCCTAAAGATACCACAAAACAACCGGTTAAGGCAAACTCGTCCTGTTTATTGTCTTCCTCATCAATGGCGCGACATTCGGACGGATTCTGGCCAAACGTTCAGTGAAAAATAGAACTTGGGGAGTGAAAGGCAAGAAATCGGAAAGAATTTCATATAGGACAAAGATCACAAAAAATGCACATACCACAGGGATATGTGCTTTCGCGTTCCGCACGGCAAACAGAGGGGAAAGGGAAGCTCGTCCGAAAAAGATACAGCCGGAACCTATTCTGAGGCGGTCTTGCTCCTCGACCCTATGCTGAGCGGGAATGGTCCCGCCTTCCGATCCAAATACCAGACCAGGAATGCCGCACCCGCCAGCGCCAGGTCCTTCATGAAATGCGCCATGTCATTCATTTGGGCCATCGCATCGTCAAGCGTCCAGAAGTTGTGCATGATCAACGCGGTGGGCACAAGGAATGCCACCAGCAGGAGTGCCCCGATCCGAATATAAACACCAAGGAGAATGCTCAATCCGCCAAGGACAAGCATGAGACCGGAGACAATGACAGCGAGTTGCGGAACCGGCACTCCTTTCATTCCGGCATATTGAGCCATCTGCTCAAGGTTTCCGAAATGCCCCATGAGGCCATTGACAATGAACACCATGGAAAAGAGAATCCGACCGACAAGAACGGCGTAATTCATACCTCCCTCCTAGATTGTGGTTACGTCCGATGTTAAACAACGGGATCTGAAAAAAGGTTCGCGCTCTCGCCGAAGTCTCATGGCAGTTTCTCTTGCCAACGGCACCAATAGGCGGGATCACCCTTTCCCTTCCACATACCGCCCAAAACGAATCCCAATCAGCAAAACCGGTTGGGATTTTCTGTTTTTATTAGTTTAACCTAGCATTCCTTGTCTCCCTTCCGATTTTTTGCCAAGCCTGGCCACTTGACACCCTCCGTCTGGCACGCTACATTGTTCAAGTTCTGATTCTGATGCTCCCCTCGAGAATTGCTTTAACGTTGAGATCCTCAGAGACCTCGCGCAGCGGGACCGTCCGGTTTCGGTTTGTCTCCCCTTGCCTGCTCAGGTGACATGTACGCAACCGTACCAAGTGTCGCCCCCGTTCTCGTGAGCTTCGTGCGCCCAGCGAGCGAACGGGGGCAGATCAGCCTCTTTCAGGGGGCCGCGTATGTGGAACTGGGACTGTTCGACAAGGCGGCCCAGTACTTCGCGGGTTCGTTGTCCGATTTCAAAGATCCTTCGGAGGCAGGGTGCGACTACGCGCTCATCTATCGCTACATTGCCCTCAATCGTATTGGAGCTGATGAGGAGGCCAACAAGCTTCTTCGTGAGCGTTTGAAGAAACCGAAAGGAAAGGAGTGGATAGGATCGATCGGCTCTCGTTAGCAAATGAGGAGTACACGCATGAAACCATCAGGATACTCAGGAACACCGCTAGCCAAGAAGCTCGGCATTAAAAACAATTTCAAAATACGCTTGATGAATCAGCCACATCACTATTTTGACCTTTTCACCGATATGCCACCTGACGTCAGAATCGTGAAGGATAGTAAAACAAAGAAGAACCTCATACACTATTTTACGACAAATGTCTCAGAATTAAAAGCGGACATCAAGAGATTAAGAGATGAAATAGAAGAGAACGGGATGATTTGGATTTCGTGGCCGAAGAAATCCGCGAACATTGCGACGGACCTCGATGAGAATGCCATAAGAGCCATCGCATTAAAGAACAAATTGGTTGACGTAAAAGTATGTGCAATTGACGAGGTATGGTCGGGATTGAAACTGGTCATTAGGCTGAAAGACAGAAAAATAGAGTCCGGGGCGACTGTCTGGTGAAACAAAATAATCAAAAGGAGCGGTGATGGAAGTTGCGAAGCGAATTGCTTTGGTAGCACATGACAACTGCAAAAAGGATTTGATTGAATGGGTTGAATGGAACTGGAAATTGCTCCTCGACCACAAGCTTATATGCACGGGAACCACCGGTCGCTTGGTTGAGGATGCAATATCAAAGAAATTGGAGAGTGGAAGATCATTCGAGCACACAATTCTCAAACTCAAATCAGGTCCGTTTGGAGGCGATCAACAACTCGGGGCAATGATTGCAGAAGGAAATATCGACATCCTCATTTTCTTCTGGGACCCCATGCAACCGCATCCACACGATGTTGATGTAAAAGCGTTGCTCAGAATCTCAGTCCTTTATAACATTCCTACGGCATGCAATAGGTCTACGGCAGATTTCCTTATTTCATCTCCCCTGATGACGGAACGATACACTCAGAGGCTCACCGATTACTCACAATACATCGATAGGTCAATGTCATCTTGATGGACGAGAAGCATCAGAAAGTCTCATCGTTCAGCACGAACCTCGATCTACCACCGTTTCGCACTTCGATGCAGGATATATTTCGACGCTCCCCACTTGAGCAAACAGCTGCATGAAACGATTGACACTTTCCTTATCGGCCCCTTCAAGCGTCAAATGGAGAGAATGTCCACCGTCAATGACTGCTTCACTAAGAATCTTTATGCCGGCCTGATCTGCATTTTCCTTTGAAAGGTGTTTAAGCAACATCGGTGCCATCTGCTTGTCCCGCGCTGGGCAATTTTCCGGAGAGTGTTTGTGTTGAACGACGAACAAGGACATGGTTTCTTTCCTCCTTTCGGATCCAGACAAAAATCTATGACCTCTTTTAATATCTCGGCAATGAAGGATCGATTTTCACTGCCCATTCATCAATGCCCCCAACCAGATTTTTCACTTTCTTAAACCCTAACTCTCTTAAGAATTCAACCGCTCGTTGACTGCGGCCTCCATGGTGACAATGGACGGCTATTTGTTGCGAAGAATCAAGCTCGTGGACACGATTTGGCAAGTCGCCGAGCGGGATAAGGTACCCCCCGATGTTCACGATCTCGTATTCGTAAGGTTCTCGAACATCGAGAATAAATACACCTTCTCCACTCTCCAATTTCTCTTTTAGTTCTTCAGCAATGATCGCGTATTCTGATTGATCTTGGGCGTCAAACAATTGCGTGACACCACAGAATGCTTCGTAGTCTATCAATTCCTTGATCGTAGGGTTCTCACTGCAGATGCGGCAATCGGGATTCTTGCGAAGCCTCAACTCTCGGAATTGCATCTTTAGCGCATCAAACAAGAGGAGTCGTCCGATTAATGGTTCACCAATTCCAAGGAGTAACTTTATTGTTTCATTCGCCTGCATAGTCCCGATAATGCCGGGGAGAACGCCGAGGACGCCTCCTTCGGCGCAGCTCGGAACTAAGCCGGGCGGAGGTGGCTCGGGATAAAGACACCGATAGCAAGGACCTTCCGTCGCATGAAAAACAGAAGCCTGACCTTCAAAACGGAAGATGCTGCCGTAGACATTTGGCTTGCCAAGAAGAACGCAAGCGTCATTGACAAGATAGCGGGTCGGAAAGTTATCCGTCCCATCAACGACGACATCATAATCTTTGAGAATCTCCAGTGCGTTCTCGGAAGTCAGCCGAGTTTCATAGGTTTCCACTTGAATGTTTGGGTTGATTCCCAGGATGCGTTCCCTGGCAG
>JACQPU010000267.1 GCA_016207365.1 Ignavibacteriales bacterium
CAGGGGAAAATACAGGTGCGTCGTTTCGCGGACAACTGGCCGCCGTCCGCACAGCTTGCACCGCGGATCGATCAGGTCCGTCTGATTCAACCATGTTCCACAGTTTTCGCACTGATCGCCACGGGCATCGGGCGACCCGCAACTGGGACATGTTCCCTCGACGTACCGATCCGCCAGGAATCTCTTGTCGTATTCACAATAAAGCTGCTTTTCCCGTTTCTCCTTAAGCAGCCCTTTCCGGTGAAACTCGACAAAAAACTCCCTTGTGGTTTCATGATGGAGGGGGATTGATGTTCGCGAGTATTGGTCGAAACTCATGCCGAATTCTTCGAACGCGGCCTTGTTGGCAGGATGATACCGATCAACAACGGCTTGAGGCGTGATGTTCTCCTGATCGGCCGTCACGGTGATTGCGACTCCGTGCTCATCGGATCCGCAAAGGAACAAGACATCATTTCCCCTGAGTCGCTGGTATCGTGCGTAGATATCAGACGGAAGGTACGCGCCTGCAAGATGGCCAAGATGAATAAAGCCGTTTGCGTACGGGAGTGCTGCCGTGATGAGTATTTTTCTGGGGCGGTGCGGACGGTTCATTCAGAGGGAGAGGCGATGCTGCGATGGAGATCGAGTGCAAGTGTGGTCAGAACAAGAGGAAGATAGACATTCCTTTCCACAAGAGCAATGGAACGGTCCACAGAGCGTGAGGCCGTGGTGAGGTCAGCACCGGGAAACCGTTCGACAAATCGTTGCACATCTTCGTCGTCCCGTGTCTCGTTACCGTCACCGGACGATGCGCGACGCGCAACCGCCTCATGGAGCCACGACTGCAGAAGACGAAGCCATCGTTCCGCATCCGCGCGCTCACGTCCGGCGAGCACCGTTTCCACGTGCTTCAGAAGCGCCGTACGGTTTTGCCCCAGAGCGAGCCGCACAAACTGCACGACCTCGCGCCGGCGCTCGAGAAGATCATCGGACGTCATCGCCCGGGCAGCGGCATAGCTCCCGTTTGCCAGCCGTGCTATGGTCATGGCCTCATCCTTCTCCACGCCATCCCGTTCCTGCAATGCGGCAGCTATATCTTCAACGCTTAACGGCGCGCAGCGGACAACCTGGCAGCGTGAGACAATGGTCGGCAGAAGCTGTTCCCTGCGCGATGTGGTCAGGAGCAACAGCGTATTCCCGGGCGGTTCTTCGAGCGTTTTCAAAAGCGCATTGCTGGCCTCGGCATTCATCTCCTCTGCATTCAGAATAAGAAACACTTTCCTGGCAGATTGCGACGCGGTCATCGAGGCCTGGCGCCGAATCTCACGGATACTGTTCACCTTGATGAAACTCGCCTTCGCCACGGATATGCGATGATAGAGATCCCGCGCCTTCGCGGCCAACTCGGCATGGAGCGCATCCATTTGGTCGTCCGTAAAACCTTTGAGGGGATCGTCTCCGGTTTTTTCGCCTTTCCCCGCCGGAAGTGCCACAATAAGGCGAACGTCGGGATGCTGGAGCGATTCGAGCCTGCGGCAGGAGTCGCACTTGCCGCATGCATCTGCTCCCCGCTCCTGGCAATTCAAGACCCTGGCAAACTCGATCGCAAGAGCATCCTTTCCGACTCCTTCGGGGCCATCAAACAGATAGGCGTGAGCAACGTGCCCCGATGAGACGGCTCTCCGAAGGAGCTCCTTCACGCGTTCTTGCCCTATGATGCGGTCCCAAGCCATATCAAAAAGCATGTCCGATTCCGAAATGCACAAGGCTGTACGTATCGTGAAAGAACCTTCGCTCGAAGATCCATTTGCGCCCGCTGGCATCGAACGGATCGTACATACGCAGGCCGAAATCGATCCTGATGGGACCGGCGATCGTGTCCCACCGAAGACCCAATCCCACCGCCGCGGCAATTTCCGTGCTCCGAACCCTGTGAAGATCCGTCCAGATGTTTCCGGCGTCAACAAAGCCGACAAGCGAGATGTTTGAGGGATCGAGAAACCAGAACCTCCCGGCCCCTCGAAATAAATGCCACCGGGCTTCCAGATTCGCCTCCATAAGGGCTTTTCCGCCCTCGTTTGGCGATGGTACGGCTCCCAGTTCACGCGAGCGCCATCCCCGCACGCTTTCACTCCCGCCCGCAAAGAACTTGCGCGTGATGGGTACTTCGACGGTTCCGCGGTACAACTTGCTGTAGCCGCCTCTCAGCCTCCCGGCCCAGATGAGATTTCCACCAGCCTCCGTCCAGTACCACTGCCCAACGGCGGAGATCTTGAAGTAATTCGAGTACGGGAGCCTTGATCCCAGCACACCGCCGAAAACAGTCGGAATCAAGCCGGATTCTTCGATTGATCCGGAATGGAAAAATCCCGACGACGGAGAAAACAAGTCATTGCGTTTGTCTCTTTGGAGGGACACGTTTATGATCGAGTTGAACTGCGGTGTCAATCCCTCCCGTTGCGACAGCTCCGCTTCTCCTGCCCTGGTGAAGCTTCTTGGATCCACGCGTTCGAGGTTGAATTCCACAGCTCCCCGTGTGAATCGGGCGAGCTGGGCGTCCACACCAATCCGCGCCTGATAAATCGGCGCGAAATAGTTTTTTTGTTTTTCGAGCATTGCCGACAACGTGGTGGTGAGCCTCACCTTGTTCGAAAAGAGGTACGGCTGTACGACCTGACTCGAGAGCTCGATCCTCGAAATAAGCGAACTGTCCCTGAGACCGGTTTGGTTCAGAATCCGGGAGAAATTGACGTCCTGGATCGACTGAAGACCAATGCGGGTTCGGACGGTGAAGCTGCGCGCTCCGCCAAAGAAGTTCCGGTTGCTATAGCCAATTCCCGTGGTCACATTGAACGCGCTGTTCTCATCGTTCACACCAATCTCCGGCGTCAGTTCATGGAATGCCCGGGGACGGACAAAGATCCTCATCGGAATGCGCAGGGAGTCCATGGACCGCTGCTCCACGAGCGGCTCGATGCGGGTTGCTTCGAACACGCCAAGGCGGTTCAGGTTCCTCTCACTGTCGATCTTTCGCTCCTCACTATAAAAATCTCCCGGTGCAAACTCCAGATGCCGGGTGACGACATAATCCTCGACGCGCTGGCGAACCGTTGTATCATGCGCCACCGTTATGGCGCCAAAGCTGTATCGCTCGTTCGGATGAAAGGTCCAGACGAGCGTTACATTGTTGGTCGATGCGTAGCGCCGCGCCACGGGCTCATCGAGCTGAACACGCACATAACCATGATTTGCAAACGAAGTGACGATGCGACGGAGTTCCTGCTCGACGGCATCGACCGTATAGGGATCTCCTACATGGAGGAGCCGGTTGTCCTGGATATCGGCCAGGAGGACCGTCGGGAGCGCGTCGAGTCCGCGGATCAGCAAGGTATCGATAAAGGAGCGCCTCCCTTCAACGATACGGAAGGTGATATCGATGGAGCGGTCCTCGAAATCGATTTGGAGAGACGTATCAACGCTCGAGAGAAAAAATCCCTGGTCCCGATAGTACTGGCGGAGCCTCAGGAGATCGCTTTCGAGCGCGCCCGGATCGAAATACCCCGCCTCATCCCCGAGCGAGCTGCTGATTTTTCCCAGCAGCTTTGAGAGGAAACCGGGTGTTTGCCTGGTTTCAATGACGGCCCGTAAGGCATCGCTGTTGAGCTCGTCGTTCCCGGCAAACGCGACGCGCGTGACCTCCAGTTCACGCAGTGAAGTTTGGGAGCGCGAGGGAACATTGACAGCTGCCAGGAGCAGCGCGAAAAACATCAAGCGAACAGGTGAATTCATGGAATAAAAAAACCCAGCAACAAACCACTGGGTTTCGGTACAAACCGGCGTGATGATACGGAAGCCTCAGTAATCCTTTTCGTCCTCGTAAAAGAAATCCTCGTCCGTGGGATAGTCCGGCCAGATCTCCTCAATGCTCTCGTACGGTTCCTCGCTGTCTTCGAGCTCTTCGAGGTTCTGGATCACTTCGATGGGCGCTCCGGTCCGGACTGCATAATCGATCAGTTCGTCTTTTGTAGCCGGCCAGGGGGCATCATCCAAATACGAGGCGAGTTCAATTGTCCAGATCATTGATCAACCACCGCCGCACAAAGTGTACCGCTCTGAGTTTTGTACAAAGAAAGGAAAAACGGACCCGTTAGTCAAGTACCAGGTTTTGGTCCTTGTACTGGTGGTAATCGACATCATCGAAGAAGTAGTCGATGGGGTTCTGACGAATACCGTTAAGCCGGACTTCATAATGCAGATGGGGGCCGCTGACGAGGCCTGTCCTGCCGCTGAGGGCAATCAGGTCGCCCCGCTTGACCTTCTGTCCCTCTTTGACCATGATCTTGCTCAGGTGGGCATATATGCTCGTGTATCCATACCCGTGCCCGAGTTCCACGATGACACCGTAGCCGCCACGCGTCCGCCCCGCAAATTCCACGACACCGTCAGCCGAGGCGTACACTGGCGTCCCAACATCGTTGGCGATATCCAGCCCCTCATGAGGTTTGATAATCCGGAGAATAGGGTGAAGTCTCGGACCGAACCCGTGGACCGAATAATATCCCTCCATCGGCTTGATGGCCGGAAGGTGTGCGAAACGAAGCTTGTTTTCCTCGTACGTCTTTACCACATCCTCGTAACTGCGATACTGAAGCTGAAGTTCCCGATCGGCTCTCGACGCCATGGTATTAAGCCGGACGAGCATCTGATTCACGTCTGTGGAAACACCGTACTCGATCCGCTCCTCGGCACCACCGACGCCGGCCTTTCGCGTATCCTCGTCGATCTTAGGCATATCTACCATCATCCTGATCTCATTGCCGCGATCGTTCAGCGACTCAAGCTGCCGCTCCAATCCACCCAGCTTCTCCGCCAGCATTGACATCTGTGCCCGAAGGACTGCGTTTTCGGCCGCGAGCACACTTGCGCGGCCCATGCCAAGACCCAAGGCGTCGTTGAAATACTGATTTCCTTCGAACACGAGAACCCCGGCAAGAAGTGCAATGACTACCGTGGCCGAGGCCATCCGGGTTTTCACCCAGCGTGCCTCCACAAATTTCAACGTGTCGGTCGAGTAGTAGTAGAGTTTCAGTTTTCCCATGATCGATAGAATTCCCTGGCGACAGGGCAGGCCAGTATACCGAATTATTCGGGTTTTGTCAAGAATTCGCTTCTATTCGAAGTCATGCTCGAAGTAGTCAATCACCCGCTTCCCCTTTGTTTTTTCAGCGATCGCGGCCTCCAGACGCTTCGAAAACTCTTTTGCCGAATCATATCCATAGTGCCGCAGCAAATAGTCGAGGGCAATCACTTCTGTTATCACCGTCACATTCTTCCCGGGGAAGATCGGAAGCCGCACGTGCGGGATGCTTACTCCCAGTATTTCAATATTGTCATGATCCAGACCTGTTCGCGTGTACTCGACATCCTGTTTCCACTCCTCGAGTTCCACAATCACCTCTACCCTTTTCTGATAGCGGATCGATCGGATGCCAAAAATCGAACGGACATCAATCAATCCAAGGCCGCGGATTTCCATGAAGTGCTTCACCACGTCCGTTCCCGCTCCCAGCAGAATCCCCTCACCCTTTCTCGTGATCATCACCACATCGTCTGCAACCAGCCTATGTCCGCGCTCAACCAGATCCAGTGCAATCTCGCTTTTGCCGATGCCCGACCGGCCTGTGAAGAGAACGCCGATGCCATACACGTCGATAAACGATCCATGGACAACTGTTTGTGGAGCGAACTGGTCGTCAAGAAAATCGCTCAGAAAATAGACAAGCTTTGTAGTCTCGAAAGGAGACTGGAAAATGGAGACGCTGTGTTCTGTAGCTATGCGAATCAATTCTTCGTCAATCGGATTGTCGTTTGTGACGATCACACACGGAAGGTCGAACTTGAAGATTGTTTCAAACGCCTTGACCCGTTCCCGGAGGCCAAGGTGCTGGAGATACCGCACTTCCGTGTTTCCAAACACCTGGACGCGGTCGTACGTGAACAACTCGACATACCCGGCCAGGGCCAGACCAGGCCTGTGAATATTCTTGTCACGCACCTCCCGTTCGAATCCCACTTCCCCGTTCAGCAGTTTCAATCCCAGGCGCTGCCTGTTTGCTTCATACATGAAGCCGACGGTAATGCTTTTCTTCCGTGTTTCTTTCAAGTTCTCCAGTGCCATGGCGAGTCATTCCTATCAAAGTTTCTCACGCACCCTACGAACCGTGGTCCGGTCCCTCTGGTGAAGCCTGTCCTTGTATTTTCGCAGTTGCGCAGCAAGCTTGTCGCAAGCAACGTCGACCGACCGTTGAAAATCCATGGTCGTGCTTTCTGCAGTAAGTCTTGTTTTGTAAACGGAAAGAATGATTTCCGCGCTCTTCACGCTCTTGCGCTTTTTCTCATAGCTCAGGATCACTTCTCCCCGGACAACGCCGTCGTAAAACCGGGTGAGACGACCAACCGCCTCCCGGGCGTACTCAACCAACGAATCCTGAGCCTTAAAATGACGCGACGTGACGATGATATTCATGACGGTTTCCTTTCCCGCCGCGCTCCGCGAGCTACGCCCGAGGATGCGCATCACGGTAGATCTTCTTCAGTCGTTTGGTGGATACATGCGTATAGAGCTGGGTCGTCGAAAGACTCTCGTGGCCCAGGAGCTCTTTGACCGCACGCAGGTCGGCACCCTTATTCAAGAGGTGCGTTGCAAAGGAGTGACGGAGGATATGGGGGCTTTTTTTCTCGACTTCGGATACACGAGTAATGTACCGCTTCACCAGCCTGCTAATTCCTTCAGGGTACCAGCGGGATCCGTCGCTCTTGACAAACAGCGGATCGGAAGCGGTACGTCCGGACTCCCTGAGATATTTTTCCACAGCTTCAAGCGCCTTGCTTCCGACGGGGACAACCCGTTCCTTGCGACCCTTGCCGCGCACGCGGAGCGTCCCACCCGAGGGGTCGAGATCACCAACGTTCAATCCGATTAACTCGCTCAGTCGAATCCCCGTGCTATAAAAGAGTTCCAGAACCGCCGCATCATGCCTTCCGACCGGAGTCGCGCGATCCGGCGTGGAGAGCATCCGGTCCATGGACTCTTCGTCCAGATACGACGGCAGCTTTCTTTCCTGCTTTGGCGAGATCAGTGTGAGGGCGGGGTTACCACGGATGGCTCCCCGGCGGCGGAGATACTTAAAGAAAGAACGGAGGCAGGCGACATTCCGGGCAATCGATTTCCGGCTCATGCCCGCTTCGGTCAGCGTGGCCAGGTAGACGCGCAGAACATCCCTTCCCACCGTCTCGAACGATCGGATTCGCCGGGCATTGAGAAACTTCAGCAACCGGCTGAGATCGTTTTCATACGCAAGGATCGTATGGGAAGAGTATCGACGTTCGCCGTCCAGATGCTCAAGATATGCACGGACCTTTCTGTGCATCGATCAAAATCGTCATGCGGTCGCGGCTATTTCTTCGCGCACAAACTCCTGCTTGCACTCCGGGCATTTGAGGTATTCGCCCTTGCTCTGCGAATACTTCACAACAAGATAGGGATTATTGCAGTTGGTACAGACCTCACTGACGGGTTTATCCCACGAAGCGAAGTCACAATCGGGATAGCGCGAACACCCGTAAAATACGCGGCCGCGCTTTTTGGTCTTTCGCTCAATGAGGTCCCCTTCCTTGCAGCGAGGACATTTAAGACCTGTGGTCATGGGCTTCGTGTTCTTACAAGTCGGGTAGTTCGAACAACCCAGGAACGTACCGAACCTTCCGGCCTTGACCACCATATCCCCTCCGCACAGCTCGCAGGTTATTCCCACGACGTGTTCGGTTTTCTCGCGCTCGCCCGGGAGCGGCTTGGTATTCTTGCATTCGGGATATCCGGTGCATGCCATGAAGCGCCCGTTTCGTCCCCACTTGATGATCATTGGTCGGCCGCATACATCACACGGTTCGTCGGTTTTCTCCTGCAGCGACTTCTTGATCGTCGAAGCGATCTTGTCCACTTTCTCGAAGGCGTGAATGAATGGATCGTAGAAATCCTTCGTGACCTTCACATAATCTTCCTTGCCCGACGCAATTGTATCGAGCTCGGTTTCCATCTTGGCGGTGAACTGCACATTAACAATCTCCGGAAAATACTGAACAAGGAGCTTGTTCACCTGCAGGCCGAGGTCCGTGGCATAAAGCTTTCTTTCCCGCTGCTCCACATATTTGCGATCGATGACCGTACTGACGATCATCGCATACGTGCTTGGCCTTCCGATCCCGAGGGATTCCAGCTCCTTCACAAGGCTGCTTTCCGTGTAGCGCGGGGGCGGTTTCGTAAAATG
>JACQPU010000268.1 GCA_016207365.1 Ignavibacteriales bacterium
CTCCTGAGAAGTGAATTGAGGGGAACAATTCGTCCGTTGACTTTTGCGCCGATGCAGTGAAAACCAACATTCGAGTGGATTTCAAAAGCAAAGTCTAGCGGCGTGGCGTTGCGCGGAAGGATTCTCAGGTCGCCTTTCGGCGTGAACACGTAGATTTCATCCTGATAGAGATTCAGTTTGAAGCTTTCCATGAGCTCCCGCGGCGTCTCCTCGGTCTTTTGTTCGAAGATCTCCCTCACCCAGCTGATCCAGCCTTCCAGTTCTTTATCCAGCGATGATTTACTTTCCTTATACATCCAATGTGCCGCTACACCCTTTTCCGCAATCTCATGCATCGCCTTGGTCCGAACCTGAATTTCAACGAGCTTTCCTTCGGGTCCAACCACCGTCGTGTGCAGCGATTGATAACCGTTCTTTTTCGGCAGCGAAATGTAATCCTTGAATCGCTCAGGAATCGGCTTGTACAGTTCTGAAATCACGCCGTACACGAGAAAACAGTCGTTGTTGTCGTTTGTATCGAGAACAAACCTCACGGCAAAAAGATCGTAAATCTCATCAAGCGGCTTGTTACGCTTGACCATTTTCTGATAAATCGAGTACAAGTGTTTCGGCCGGCCCTCAACCTCGTAGACGATCCCCTCGGTTTTGAGCCGTTTTTCAATGGGGATGAGAAATTTCCGGATGTAGTGTTCGCGTTCCCTGCGTCTTGATTTCAGTTGGCGCGCAATTTCTTCGTATTCGGCCCGGTGAAGGTGTTTGAAACTGAGATCTTCCAGTTCCCACTTGATCTTTGCTAAACCGAATCGATGAGCGAAGGGCGCATAAATATCCAGAGTTTCCCGTGCGAGACGTTCCTGCTTGTCGGCAGGCAGGTATTCGAGGGTCCTCATGTTATGGAGGCGATCGGCAAACTTGATGAGGATTACCCTGATGTCGTTGACCATTGACAGAAGGAGCTTGCGATAGTTCTCCGCCTGGGTGACCTCATGGCTCCGGAAAATATCGCTGATCTTTGTGGCTCCGTCCACAATGTCCGCTACGCTTTCGCCGAACTCCGCCTTGATGTCATCGAGATCAATACGCGTATCCTCGACGACATCATGAAGGAGGGCGGCTGCAACAGAGACATCATCCAGAGGTATTTCGCGTGCGACAACCATGGCCACTTCATAGGGATGATGAAAATACGGCTCCCCGGACGCACGCAAATCATGTTTGTGCGCCTCCATGCTCATCATAAACGCTCCTCGTATGAGATCCTCGTTGACTGAGCGCAGATTGGCACGGCACACGGCGAGAAGCTCATCGAGCTTCTTCTTGTACTGACTGTCTGTTAGTCGTTCAAACATATCTTGTTACACCGTTCATATCCCTCAACAATCACTGCGGGATTACAAATTCCCACCTTCTTATAATATAGATTCAAACGGACCCGATTGTCAACACTGGGGGCTATTGGCTCCCTATAACGCGCTCGATCTCCGCCAGGCGTGCCTGCTTGTCCTTCACCCGCTCGGAGAGATGGTCCGGAAACGATCCCTTCAGCAATGTCCGAATTGCCCGAATTTCCCCCTCCCTCGTTTGGGAGTCGACAGTCGCCAGGCGAAGCTGCAGAAGATTCAATCGGCACACAAGTTCGTTATACGGATTTGGCCGGGCATCGTTCACGAGTGCTGCGAGCAGACGGGAGTACGCAAGCACAGCGTCTTCATGTTTCCCGGATCGCTCTAAGGCCGTTGCCAGTCCCCAAAGGAATATTCGGTTGTCCGGATATTCAGCTAACGCCGTGCGGGCAATTTCTTCGGCACGTTCATATTCGGCCATATCTAAATAGACCGTCACCAGCGAGCTCATGGCGGGCATCCGGTTATAGATGCCCTTCTCGGCGCAAAGCTTCAACAGTCGTACACCCTCAACCTTCCTGTCCGATACGAACGGCAGCCATGTAAGAAACTCAATCCGTCGCGTTTTCCAATAGTAATACGTTCCAAGCCCGGCGTAAGCGTCCACAAGCGATGAATCCTTGTGGAGCGCCTCTTCGAATCCTGTTGCCGAGGAAACTGCTTTAACCACGCCTCCCAGCCAATCTCCCCGCTGCGCGCGTGCCAGCGCCTCGTTTCCCAATGCAGTTCCGCGAAAGAAGTATCCCCATGGGGAGTCGGGCGTTTGTTCGATGAGCACATCCGCCTGTCGTTTTGAAAGAGTGATCAGCGAATCGAACCCGTTTTCCGCCACGAGCTCCTCATAATCCATTGCTATTGTCTGAAGGACACCGGCCTGGAACACCGTACCGGCCGGATGGGCCGGGTACCTGTTCGAGAGGGTTCGAAACATCACTTGCGCAGAATCGTACTTCTGCCTCAGCGTAAGATCGATGCCAGCCCGAAGAAGCGAATCAATGGCGACGTCTGGATACGTTGATGCGCCGGTTCTGGAGTCGAACGCAAGAATGACGGAAACAGCGATAAGTGCAAATCGGATCATTCGTTCGTTCCAAACATTCTGTCCCCCGCATCGCCAAGGCCCGGGAGAATATATCCGTTCTTGTCCAGAGTGCGATCCAAGGCACACGTGTAAATCTGAATATCAGGATGGCTGCGCCGAAGCGCACGAACACCCTCAGGTGCAGCGACGATGCTCACAAATCGGATCGAGCGGGCTCCCTTGCCTTTCAGATACTGGACAGCCGCACTACCGCTTCCGCCCGTCGCAAGCATCGGATCGAGCACGAAAACAACAGATGTTCCGAGCTGCCTGGGAACCTTGAAATAGTAATCGACCGGTTGGAGTGTTTCTTCGTTCCTGTACAATCCAATATGACCGACCCGCGCATCCGGAATCACTTCAACGAAGCCACCCACCATGCCAAGGCCTGCGCGCAGAATCGGCACGAGCACAATGTGTTGCGCAATGGTGTACCCGGTCGTTTGCTCGAGCGGCGTGCGGATGGGTCTTCGCCGCAATGCAAGATCGCGGGTTACTTCATACGCCAGAAGACTTGATGTGCGGCGGAGTACCGCCCGAAACAGGTTCCCCGGAGTATTCCTGTCCCTCAATACCGAAAGGTCTCTCTTCACAAGCGGATGGTCAATCTGAATCAGGTTTTTCATTGTCCCTCATCGGTTTGTTGAGTCTGCTTGCGGCTATGAGTAAAGGATCCCACAGGGGGCTGAACGGTGGGCTGTAGATCAGGTCTGTCTCCGCGAGATCCCTGGCAGACAGCCGCTGTTGGATCGCCAGAGCGAGAGTGTTCGCTCTCAACACCGCGCCGTCTCTGCCGTACACGTTCGCACCAAGCAATCGGCCGGTCCTTTTCTCGGCAACCGTGGTTACGTGAACCTTCGCGTTTCCGGCAAAGAAAGGAATCCTCGAATTCGCTTCAATATGGCCTGTCACGGCGTCAAAACCGTGTTCCTTCGCTTCATGGGAACTCAGCCCCACCCGCGCAACCTCCAGGGAGAATACTCTTACGGCAATCGACCGAAGCGCCCCTCTGAAAATTGCTGATCCACCAGCCGCATTTTCACCGGCAACGCGCCCTTGTCGTGCAGCAATCGTCGCGAGAGGCGCATACATCCATTTTTGACTAACCACATTTCGCACTTCACAGCAATCACCGGCTGCGTAGATATTTCCGACACTGGTCACTTGCCGCCGGTCAGTCAGAATTCCGTGGTGGGATCCACAGCGTGCTCCGGCTGTCGCCGCAAGTGTGGACTCTGGCTCAACGCCGATACTGACGATCACGAGGTCGCAATCGAAGGATTCATTTTGCGTTCGAACGCGCTTGACCAGAAGGTCCCCGGACACATCAAAACCAATAACCTCGCTTTTCGCGACAAATCTCACTCCGTGGGCGGAAAGTTCTTCGGCAACAGCCTCGCGTGTCCCCTGTTCAAGTCCCCACATGGGCAGGTCGTGTCTGTGAATGAGAACGCATTCAATGCCCCGTACTGCTAGGGACTCCGCCATTTCCATCCCGATATAACCCGCCCCAATGATCACGGCCTTGCGTGGATGGCTCTCCGCTATAAATCGTTCCAGAGCAAGGGCATGCGGATAGGATTTGACCGTAAAGACATTACGTGCATCTTCTCCGGCGATCCCAAGCCGTTTCGGACGCGAACCGGTGGCGACTATCAGCCTGTCGTACGGAATTTCCAAAACAACACTGCGCTCGAAATCGCGAACTTCCACCAGCCGTCGCAACGGATGGATTGACTCAGCCCGGTGAAGCGTTTTCACAACGACACCCTTTTCCATCTCAAACCGTTCCGGCGTGTAAACGATCAATCGGCCGGGATCCTTTACCTCCCCTCCGATAAAATAAGGAAGCTCGCATATGCCATATGAGATGTGCTCTCCGGATTCAACAAGAATAACCTCGGCTGATGAATCGACGCGCTTTGCTTTTGCAGCAGCTGCGGGGCCAGCTGCCACGCCGCCTATCACCAGAATGCGTCGCTTCATTTCTTCTTGAACACGAGCGTGAGAGGAACGCCCTTGAATCCAAAATGTTCACGGATTGCTTTTGACAAGAAGCGTCTGTATGACTCCGGAACAAGGGTCGGTTCATTGCAAAAAAAAGCAATCACCGGAGGATCAGTCTTCAGCTGCGTGACATACTTGATCTTGATTTCCTTTGCAGTCGGAGCCAGCGGCGGGGTTTTTCGGATAACAGGAAGAAGAGTATCATTCAGTTCGCTCGTTGCAACACGCCTGGACCGTTCGGTTTTGACCGCCCTCGCGATCTCGACAATCTGCCCGATCCTTTGCCGTGTCAGAGCGGAGACGAACAGCACCGGTAGAAAGTCGTACATGCCGAGCCTTTCGCGAATCGCTGCTTCATAGCGGGCGGCAGTCCGGGAGTCCTTTTGCACGAGATCCCACTTGTTAACGGCGATGAAGAGACCCCGCTTGCGCTCAACTGCCGCCTCCACAATGTGAAGATCCTGGTGGTCCACGCCTTGTTTTCCATCAACGACAACCGCCGCAACATCGGCTCTCTCCAGAGCCTTCAGAGTCCTTAAGGCGCTATAGAATTCCAGACTCTCCTTCGTTCGTTTTCTTTTCTTCAAGCCGGCAGTGTCGATCAGAACGAGTTCCTCGCCATGCACTTTCAGCATGGAATCGATCGGATCGCGGGTTGTCCCCGGAACATCGGTGACAACCTGGCGCCTTTTCCCAAGGAGAGCGTTGACAAGGGACGATTTGCCGACGTTGGGCTTACCGACGATGGCAAGGCTCAAGTGCGGCTTTCTTGCCGTCGCCGAACCGTTTTTCCTGACATTTGATGTGACGCTATCGAGGAAATCGCCAATCTGTCTGCCTCCCAACGCAGAAACCGGAATCGGGTCTCCGAGTCCAAGCTCGTAGAATTCAGCCGCCAGCGGTTCTCTGCGCTCCGAATCGATCTTGTTGACGACAAGGTAGATCGGC
>JACQPU010000276.1 GCA_016207365.1 Ignavibacteriales bacterium
CTCTCAGCAATCGCATCAGCCATTCCGCATCCCGGTGTCGTCAGGGTCATTTTTACACCGACCCAATCGTCAACAATGGTCACGCTGTATACGAGTCCGAGATCGACGATATTAACCGGAATCTCGGGATCATAACACTCGCGGAGCGCGTCCAACACGTGCTCCTCTGTCACAATCAGTCTGTCGTCACTCATACGCCTGTACGCCTCCACGCAGGAATTCCCGAACGTTCAAACCTTCCGGCCCGTTTCGTACAACGATGTACGATAATCCCGGCAAAGATTCAAGTCGCGAGAGCATTTCGAAACTGCACGCCGAGGCCGTTGACATCACATCCGCGGTCAATGACGTGCCCGCAAATATCGTTACACTCGACACAGTTGTCTCGGGGTGCCCATTCCGGACGTTCATCAAATGTCCATATCGCATGCTGTCAATTGTGACAAAACGCTCATAGTCTCCCGATGTGGAAATCGCACAATCCTGCAAACGAACGCTTTTGAGCATTTCGTCAGGATATTCGGGATTGGGAATCGCCACTGCCCAGCCTTCCTGTTCTTCTGGAATCCCAAAGGTTCGTGCGTCACCGGAATGATTCACCAGGGCGCTGCCAATGCCTTCGGCCTTGAGAATTGCCACTGCGCGATCGACAGCATATCCCACTCCCCATCCCCCCGAATCGATCCGCGACGCCGGGTGATCAAGACCTACGCGCTCCTCAGATTCGTCTACAAAAACATGGTTGTTCCCTACGGCGTCGAGCGCCGCGGAGATCTCAGCATCCGACGGAAGCTCGGACCGGGGAGTGTTTCTGAAACCCCAGAGCCGCATCAGCGGCTCCACGGTCATGTCAAACGCCCCGCCCGTTTGCTCGCCGAGGACTTTCATTTCCCGGATAAGCGTGACAACCTCGGATGATACAGGCGCGGAATCGGAGCCGGCCGAGCCGTTGATCCTCGAAATCTCACTCGTGGGCATATAAACACTGAGAAGGCGATCAAGTCTGTTGAACTCCTCTATCACTTTGTTGATCGCGCTGTCAATCTGGCGCGTCGTGTCTCCATACGCGCAGACCGTAGCAATGGATCCCATGGTGAAAAGGGAGCGCTCGCGATACGCACGCGTGTGCTTCTGCCCCGCGATAAGCCAGGATGGCATGATGTGAACAAGCATCAATCCTGCGCCGGCACGTACGGACGCATTGAGAAATAGCCGTCTGGAACAAGCTTCAAATCGCCTTTTCACGGCAGGTGGGCTTCCTCTTCGGCAAGTTCCTCCTCTGTTTCTTCGCCGATAATAATCGATTCAAGCTGCTTTTGCCTCCGCCATCCTGACCAGAGGAACCCCCCAAGGATCCCGAGAAGGAACACGAGCGTACCCTGAAGAGTGACAAACGACACCACTTTCAGCCATGCAAAATCCGGATGCACGAAACGAACAAGCCAACCAGCCGCTTCGCTGCCAAGCGCTGAGGCGAACGCGGCAACAATCACTCCGATTTTTGAAGATCGCTTCATCGGCGCAAAAACCACCAGGTGAGTCAGAAGTAGCATGACAAGAGCCATCATGGCGAGATGGCCGTGGGTCACTTCAAGCATCGACTGATAGCTGCGCGCGGGATGGAACTCTTCCTCATTTCCGTTGTAATACAAGACAACCGATGACGGCGACAGATCCATTTTGGCAAAATACAGCATAAAGTTCGTCGCCGTAAATACAACAAGCAGGATCAGAGTAAGGCCCAGCGTGAGTCGCATGTACGGGTTGTTCTGGAATCCTCCGGTTTGCATATACCTCATAATGGTCACTCCTTCGGCACGGCCGTTTGGTACAAAGCCAGGGTCAACCTCACGGCATCGGTAATCGACTGAGCGGAAAGCGTAGCTCCAACAATATTCTGAATTCCACGTTTCAACCAGAGGTCGCTTCGAAGCGTTTTGCCATCGAAGAGGTGAAGCCACCGCGCAGGCGGACGGTAATCCTCGGGTTCGTAAAAGGCAAGCACCTCAACCGCACGCACGGTACTATCGGGATTCACGACGATCATGATGGTAGCGGGCATGGTTCGCACAACGTGCGTATCGAAGAACGCGTATCCCGACGTACCGTTCGCGTTCTTCCCAACGTAGTAGGTGACCACGCGGGATGGTACGCGTGCCTTGGCTGCGGTTTGAATCGCGGACACCTGTTCGTTCGTGAGGAAGAGCGTCCGGCGTTCGACCGAAGATCCGGAAAAATACTGCTCCAATGCCGCATTCTTGGTCAGATAAACCTGAGCACTCGTAGTCCCGGAGCTCATGACAAACACCACACACAACCATCGCCACTTCTCACTTCTCACTTCTCACCATCTTCGCCGTTCCCTAGTACAGATAATTTACAGCAGCATTCCATTGATTAATGCCGGTCCCCGCGGCATTCTTGATATCCTGGTAATCTATCTTCAAGGCCACATTCGGATGCGGCTTGTAGGAAATGCCAACGGTCAGGATATTCCTGTCAAAAGCCTTGTTGGCCGTGAAACCCGGTGCAACCGAGGCATGTGTGTTTAGCGATTCGAACTGAACAAAGGGAGAAAAGGAATGCTGGGAACCCGGACTGAACAACGGGACGAGATCGTAGCCGGCAACGACATACCACCCGGTCATTTCGGAGCCGATGGTCTTCGCTGCAAGCGCGCTCGCGCGCCCGGCTTCATCCACCGCCACACGAGCGATAACGGCCCTGAGGTCGAGCGATTTCCATGCGTATTCGGCATGAAGACTCCATAGAGTTGTTGCTGCTTTGATGGTGCCCAGTGAATCCGTCTGTCCCTGACCCGAGTTGCCGTAATAGAAACTTCCACCGACGATTCCCCCGGCGATGCCCGTGAACTCAAGCCTTCCGGTCAATCCGAAGTTTTCAGCGCGCGCGTTGGCTCCACTCTGCCGTCCCCCGCGCAGCCCATCCGCATCAGAGAAATTCTTTGCATGAAACCCCTCAACGATGTACGCCCGGTAGTTAACGAGAGAACCCAGATCCCCATAAGCGCCGACACCGTTTGTTCTCCACGTGCTCGGAATAATCGACCGCTCGACCTGAGGTCGAAGGGAACCAAAGAAAGTCGACGGCTCATGCTTTTCATTAATGATGCCAAGCGGCGGGAGAATCATCCCGGCGCGAATATTGAGCGACGGCGAAAGCATCAGCTCCACGTAACCGAACTCGACAGAGACTTCTCCACCTTTGCCGGTGCTTCCGTGCTCGAATTCTATCTCCGAATTAAAAAGGATCCAATCGTTGTAGCGAAACCCGACATACACGACGTTGCGCAGATAATCGATCTTGTCGGGTTTGTTGGCGACAATACCGTCATCACGTTTCTTCGCGTAATTTTCATAAACCACTTCGCCATACCCGGCGATCGAAACACCGGTTTTCTTCAATTGATACACTTTTGCCGCTGCGGGTCCCAATCCGCGCTGCGGCTCATAGAATGGTTCCGCCACTTCACCCAACCTCAGACGTTCAAGCTCCTCGACCAGGATATCAATCTGGCGGCGGATTTCCTTAAGCGAATCAGCTTCCTGAGCCAGCACACCAACTACAGGAAGCATCACGAGAGTCAGGACAATGCACAAGCGTACTGCCTTGGAAAACATCGATGAGTCCTCCGTATTTATGTGAGGAGGCGCCGGCAGCCGCTTGACAACTTGTGCGTTTTACGCTATATTGAGCGCAAACGGACGCTCCGACCGGACGCTCCGTTGGAAAAGGGAGTGCATTGTCAACCTGCCAGGATGGTGATGCACTCTTTGTTTGTTATGGAGATGGTCAGTGGTTACTGGTTATTGCATATTGGTTACCTCATTGTCTCGTTGTTTCGTTGTTGCGTTGTCTCGTTGTTGCGTTGTTGCGTTTCTTCGTTATTCCATTCTTCCGTTCTTCGCTTATCATCTCGCATTCGACACCGGGCACGCACTGTTATGGACACAACCGGAGCAGCCGGGATCTTCCACCGGCATCGGGTTCATACAGCGCGGACATCGTTCCAGAAATGGATTGGTAATCCCGAACTTGCAACGGCTGCATCGCCGGGCCTCGGTTTGAAGGCGCGCCTCAAGCGTCAGGACGTTACGATCATGAGTTTTGGCTTCAGCTTTCATATCAGAATTTGCGATAGAATCCCACCGACCAGAAACGCTCCAACCCACGTTCCAAACCATACGATCATGGCTTCCTTCGCGCCGCGCTCCTTGAGCATGACCATGAGCGACGCAATGCATGGGACAAACAACGTAATCGTCACAAGCGATACGACAATCTGATCGGGCGTCAACGAAAGGTCGTATAAGCCCGCCGCCCCGAAGTCCCTCCGCACCATGCCCATGACAAACGCCGTCGCGGCTTCCCTCGGAAGTTGGAGCCAATGCGTCGTAAACGGAGAAAGAATCTCCTGCCACATTGCAAGAAGGCCCGTCACCTGCATAATACCCACACCCAAGGCACCGGCAAAAAACCACGGTGTCGCTTCCTTCATGAAGAAATACGTCCGGAATGCAGTTTTACGCAGCACGTTGTCCATTCGCGGCATGCGCATGGCCGGGAGATCGATCAGAAGCGCGCTGGTTTTTCCGGGCAACGTCCTGTGGAGAATTGTGCCAACGATAACAAAAACAGTAAAAATAGTACCCGCGAAAATCAGCATGGCGGAAAATCCTGCACCTGCGAGCATTGCTGCAATGACGGCAAGCTGAGCCGAGCAAGGGATTGCAAACTGGAGAATGGCCGTCGTAATGCGTTTTTCCCGCTCCGATCCCAGCAGGCGCGTGGTGATGGTGGCCATGGTGACGCATCCAAAACCAAGAATGAGCGGAATCACGGCGCTTCCATTCAACCCTATTCTGTTCAGGCTGCGATCCACGAGTGTCGCAAGCCGGGGAAGATATCCACTGTCCTCCATGATGGCCAGAGACAGATAGAAAGCAATGACAAGCGGAAGAAGGAGAAAGAGTAAATATGTCACTGTCATGGTCAGGACGCCAAATTCACCAATAAGAATTGTGCCAAGCCATGAATCGACGGAAATGGAATGCGATACAAGGCCGCGGATCCACGGTTCCCAAAGAGCATTTCCAAGGTTCGTTTCGAGATAATCAACGAGATCCTGGGCAATGACAGTACCGACAAAGAGGTACACAAGATAGAGCGCCCCCAAGAGGATAGGAACGCCAGTCCAGGGATTCACCGCCCACCGACCCAACAGGGTTGATAGCCGTCGCTGAATGCCCCGCTCCGAAAGCACGGCATTAATAATCAGATTGACACGGTTGCGTCGCTCGACGTACATTTCTTCGCGCTCCGCGCCCGGCTGAACTCCATGCTGCGCCGCAATTTCCTCGTCACCCTCGAGAATAAGAAGCGCCTCGGCTTCCGAACCGGCCACCGACAACATGGCATGGAGTCGATGGTGCAAATCAGAATCCTGATTCCCCCGTCGTGCATCCCTGATTGCTTCTGGCATCCTTTCGAACCCTTCGCGCGTCACAGCTGTGGTCGTGAACACGGGAACGCCAAGAACGCTCGAAAGAAGCTTTATGTCGATTTCAAGCCCCCTCTGCCGTACTTCATCCATGAAATTCAGGATCACAGCCACCCTTTTCCCCATATCGACCAGCTGTTGGGTCAGGAACAAATCCCGCTCCAGATGAACGGCATCGACGACGTTCAGAACAACGTCGGAACGCAGTACCATGTCGCGTGTGACGTTCTCTTCATCAGTGAATGAAGAAATTCCATATACACCAGGCGTGTCATATACCTCGATGTCGTTGTATCTCCCCTTGGAGATTTCCACCGTTGTGCCGGGGTAGTTGGAAACGTCAACGTAAAGACCGGAGAGGTAATTAAACAAGAGGGATTTGCCGACATTCGGATTTCCGACAAGCGCAACCTGCGTCCTCAGTAGGTCTTCAGCCGTCAGGGTCATGCCGGCGTGCTTATGCTTCTCAAAATGTGTGTGTGGCAGGGGCGTGTGACTATGCGACATCAGCCTTCTTCCTTTGAGTCCCGGCATGGCCGTCTGGAATCACAGCGACAAGAATCGTGCTCGCCAGTGCAAAGCCGACAGCGATCTCCTGACGATTTTTCTCAAGAACAATAGTCCCGCCGGGGAGCCTCTCAAGACACCGGACGACCTCTCCTTTGAGAATCCCAAGCCGAAGAAGGAGAGCTCTGCTTTTGCCCTCCGGAATCCCTTCAATTCTGAGAACCGATCCTCGTTTCGCTTTGTGCAATGGAATGTGGGACATTATCGCCTGCAACAAGTGATTTTTAATACGACTATGGAAGTCCAGATTAAAGTCCGACTAATTTAGTCCTATAATGTTCGCCAGTCAAGCTGAAATGTGAGAAATTGCCGAAAAAATGCATATTTTAGGAACGAATCCTAATTATCGGAAACTGGTTTCCGAATCTTGCGCTGGGACGAAATGTCAGATCCGCCAATTCTCCCCAACTTGTTCCGATTCCTTTCTTCATGCGTTTGAGACAATTTCTTCCGTTAATGGCCCATGATAACTCTCCAAGGAAAGGTGGCCCTCGTTACTGGCGGGTCGCGAGGGATTGGGGCAGCCATTGTACGCAAGTTGGCCGATGCCGGTGCTTCCGTGGTTTTCACCTACGACAAAAGCACAAAACATGCCAGGCGACTAGAAAAGAAGATTCGGGATCTTGGGGGAACTTGCATGGCTCTCCGCGCAAACACTCGTTCGTTACGCGACATCCGCCGAGTCGTTGCGAAGACGCGCGATCACTATGGAGC
>JACQPU010000277.1 GCA_016207365.1 Ignavibacteriales bacterium
AAATCTGTGACTGCTCCCAGGCTGCTGCTCGATACAAGGGTTGCATATTTCGCCAAAACTCCGCTTGTGTACCGTGGCGCCGGCGCAGTCCATCTGCGGCGGCGTTCTGCCAACTCACCATCGCTGACATCGATGTGGAGCAGGGATTTCTCGGCATCAATGGTTATTCTGTCTCCTTCCCGCACAAGAGCGATCGCACCACGCACCGCCGCTTCAGGGGCCGCGTGGCCGACGACCATGCCATGGGTTCCTCCTGAGAAACGCCCATCGGTGACCAGGCCCACGGTATCACCCAGAGCCGCCCCAATAAGCGCTGACGTGGGGGCGAGCATCTCTCGCATGCCCGGGCCCCCCTTCGGACCCTCGTAACGAATTACAATGACATCTCCCGGCCTGATGCTGTTCGAAAGGATGGCTTCCAAACAGGCCTCCTCAGAGTCGAACACGCGCGCGGGTCCTGTCACACGCCGTCTCTTCACTCCGCTGATCTTTGCCACCGCGCCTTCAGGCGCAAGGTTGCCTTTCAGGATCGCAATATGTCCCTCAGAATAAAGCGGTTGCTGCCAAGATCTGATCACATCCTGGCTGACTGACGGTTTTTCCGGAACGTCTCTCAAAACATCCGCGAGCGATTCGCCAGTTATGGTCATTGAATCGCCATACAGCAGTCCGTTCGTAAGGAGCATCTTCATAACCTGCGGCACCCCGCCTGCGGCGTGAAAATCAGTTGTCACATATTGGCCGGAGGGCTTGAGGTCACACAGGACAGGGACGCGCCGGCGGATTTCTTCAAAGTCGTCAATCCGCAGCGGAACCTGCGCGGCATGTGCCATAGCGAGGAGATGAAGCACAGCGTTCGTTGATCCACCAATTGCCATGAGCACGGTAATCGCGTTTTCAAAGGATTTACGGGTCATGAGATGACGAGGGAGAATCTGTTTGCGGATGGCTTCAGCAAGGGCGGAAGCCGATCGCGCGGCGCTCTCGGCTTTCTCTTCATCTTCCGCCGCCATGGTGGAAGAATGCGGCAGGCTCATCCCCATTGCTTCGATGAGAGATGACATGGTGTTGGCCGTATACATGCCGCCACAGGAGCCGGCGCCCGGGCAGGAATGGCGCTCGACTTCAAGCAACTCCGCTTTGTTTATACGCTTGGCACTGAACTGTCCCACGGCTTCGAATGCGCTTACGACGGTGAGGGCTTTACCGTTATGATGGCCGGGTTTGATTGTTCCACCATACACGAAGACGGCGGGAATATTCATGCGGGCGATGGCAATCACGGCGCCGGGCATGTTCTTGTCGCAACCGCCGATGGCAAGCAAGCCGTCCATGCTTTGGGCATTGCAGACGGTTTCGATGGAATCGGCAATCACTTCGCGGGAGACCAAGGAGTACTTCATTCCTTCCGTCCCCATGGAAATGCCGTCGCTTACGGTGATTGTGCCAAAGGTCTGCGGCATGGCGCCGCACTTGCGAAGAGCTTCAGCAGCACGGTCGGCAAGACTATTCAGGCCGAGATTGCACGGCGTGATAGTGCTGTAGGCATTGGCTATGCCAACGATCGGTTTCGCAAAATCATCGTCGCCAAAGCCAACTGCGCGGAGCATAGCCCTGTTGGGAGTGCGTTCAACCCCTTGTTTAATGATGTCGCTTCGCAATGTTCACCTCAAGACAATAATGCACCTCTTCGCCAGAGGCGAACCTTGCTTGACCGATTTTCTTGGAGAGTTACTTCTTGGGGTATGCTAGGTTAACCTCTGGCGTTTTTGGTTAGCTAATAACCAAAACGAGGAGGTTAATAAGGATAAGGACCAGCAGGTTAACACTTATCAGGGAGAGGGCAGAAAGCGGCCGAAGAGCGCCGGCTGCGGCGTTGACCGTGAAGGAAGGTGAATCGATTTTTCTGCCTCGTTCCATGATTATGCGTTCAGAGAGAATATAAGAGAATTCTCTGACGTGTCAAGGGAAAAATTTGTTTGATGACGGACTTGGACATTCGACAGCTTCAGGATGCATACTGCCTAATAGTGAAGACGTTTAAGACGGCAAACACCCTTACAGAGGATGAGAAGAACATATATCGAGGAATTCCTTGAGATTCCTCAGCCAATTGGTCATTTTGAGGCAATTGTCCATCAATGACGACAACCTTTCTACGGCGATGGATGTTTCTCGGCCGAAGGTCTACGAGCATGTTGGCTTCCCGAGTGTTGAAAGAACTCGGAATGAAGCTTTTCGACTGCCAATTCAATCTGCGATTCATCGATCACAAACGTAAGATTGATATCCGACCCACCATGGGAAATAAGCTCAACGTTGACATCGGCATCTCCTAGAGTACAGAAGACCCGTCCGGCGATACCCTTTGTCCGCTTCATTCCCTCTCCGACAACGCACACCACGGCCTTACCCTGTTCAACACGCACCTCGGCGAATTCCTGAAGTTCAGACGCAATTGCTTCAATATGGTCGTTTCGATCAACGGTGATGGAAATACCGACTTCGGATGTTGCCACAACGTCAATGGATTTCTTGTAGCGCTCGAAGATAGCAAAGACTCTGGCGAGGAATCCGTGCGCAAGAAGCATTCGTGTGCTCTGGACCGTAACGACGGTGATTCCTTCCTTGTACGTTATGGATTTCACAACGCCGTTTTGTCCGTTCGTGCCATTGTTTTGAATGAGCGTCCCAACGCTTGCGGGTTTCTTTGAATTCAGCACCCGAACAGGAATATTGCTTTTGATAGCGGGAAGGATTGTGCTCGGATGAAGGACTCTTGCTCCAAAGTATGCCAGCTCAGACGCTTCAAGAAACGACATACGCTCGATCGGCCTCGCCGCCTCAATAATCGACGGATCGGCAGTCAGGATGCCATCCACATCGGTCCAAATTTGAATCTCCTCCGCCCCCAACGCGGCTCCAAGAATGGCGGCCGAGTAGTCTGAACCTCCGCGACCGAGTGTGGTTGTTCGTCCGTCCCTGGTTGCCCCGATGTATCCCTGCGTGATGACAGTCAGACCCCCCTCAGCAGATGGCTTCACTACTTCCTGTGCTTTTTCTTTGACGGTGTCCAGAAGGGGACTCGCCTGGGAAAAGTTGTCATCCGTCGTCATCACCTGGCGGATGTCGAGCCATTTCGCAGGAACGCCGTGTTCTCCGAGTAATTTGGCAAAGAGAAACGTTGACCAGAGCTCTCCGTATGAAGCCACTTGGTCGAGAATGCGCGGGGGGATTTCACCGAGCACGGCGATGCCATCGATGATTCTCTTGAGGGCCTCCTCGTCTTCTCGGAACCTCTCAATACAGTCGTGACTTCCGGAGACCCCGAAAAGTTCCAACGCGATCATTCCGTGTCTTCTTCGCAACTCGCTGATCCGCAAGCGTGAACCTGTTGCAGAGCCAGATGCGGCCTCCTCGGCCATGGAAAGCAGTTCGGTGGTAACGCCAGCACATGCGGAGAGAACGACCAAGGGTCGCCTGGTGAGATTTTTCATGACGATTTGTGAAGCATTCCGAAGAGCCGCGGCGTCCTGGACGGAGGTTCCGCCGAATTTCATGACGATCATGCAAGTCTCCTGTGTTTAACTACGCGCTGTTATTGGTTTGTCTTTTTCGCAAGCTTTAGAGTCTGAGATTGACGATCTTTGATAGCCCCGAAGGGGCGAGAATCGACAGCACGGGGCGTTAGCCCCGTGAATCAAAACAACCCGATTTCGTCAGCAAGCCCTGAAAGGGCGGCATCAACCGGGACACAAACCACAATCAGTAACAGCAACAATGGGGGCTCAATGGGACAATCGCATGTTTTAGTTCAGCACGCTCCCTCCGTTCACATTGATCGTTGCACCGGTGATGTGGTTTGCCAAATCTGAAACGAGGAAGAGAACGGATCCTGCTACATCCTCCGCCGTTGCGATCTTGCGAAGTGGGATTGCTTGCGTGATGATATCGCGTGACTTCTGGTCTATGAAGACTTGTGAATTCATCTCGGTATCGACCCATCCGGGTGCGACCGCGTTGACGAGTATCTTGTATGGAGCAAGTTCAACGGCGAGAGATTTTGTGAGGGCGAGGATGCCGCCCTTTGATGCGGCATAATGCGAATGAAACGCCTCTCCCCTTTGCCCCGCTGTTGATGCAACGTTTACTATTCTGCCCCCTTCCTTTTTCAAGTACGGGACGGCGGCATTGGTGACATTGAAGACGCTTGTGAGATTTGTCTGGATTGTTTCACCCCAGTTGTCTTCGTCCGCTGAACCCATCGCCAAATAGGTCCATATTCCGGCATTGTTGACGACGTTGTCAATCCTCCCAAACTCGCTGACGGTTTTCTCGATAAATTCTTTTGCCACACCGGCATTCCCAACATCGCCCCGGTGCGTGACAACGCGGCGTCCCAGTTTCTTGATGCAATTGACAACGTTTTCTGCCTTGGCTCCGTTTTCGATATAGTTGATTGCAACATCGGATCCGGCCTTTGCAAGGAGCACCGCTGTCGCGGCCCCGATGCCGCGTGAGCCGCCTGTAATGATGCTGATCTTTCCTTTGAGTGAAATCATAACCTCCCTCGTATTGACGTAGTGAAAAATTCAGAAATCATATTGTTCAGTTGATCGAATTCAATGAGGAACGCGTCGTGCCCGTGAATGGAATTGATCTCGGCATATCGGGCATTTGGAATGAACTGGACCAGTTCCTTCTGCTCGATGATCGGATAGCGGATATCTGACGATACACCGATTGCCAGAACGGGCAGTGATATCTTACCAAGAACTGAAGCCAGATCACCACGGCCAAAAGTGACATCGTGCCAGTCCATGGCACGGCTTAAAACGAGATACGTATTTGCATCGAATCGTTCCGCAAGTTTCTTTCCTTGATGACGCAGATAGCTTTCAACCTGAAAAATATTTTTGTCGTCAAAATAGCCACCGTCCTCGTTCTTTTGCTTGCGCCCGAATCGTTCTTTCAGCTCATCCGGCGATCTGTACGAGAGCATGCCGATCATTCGAGCCACCGACAAACCTGTTTCAGGCTGTTCGTCGTAATTGCCGTTGTCCCATTGGGGATCTCCCATAATAGCCGCCCGCGCGGCGGCATTCAGACCAATGCACCATGCGGACTGTCTGGCCGAGGTTGAAATGGGGATGATGGTTTCACAGAATTCCGGATACATGATGGCCCATTCTAGGACTTGCATTCCGCCCAACGAGCTCCCTATCACGGTTGCAAGCTTTTGGACCCTGAGGAAGTCGAGGAGTTCTTTCTGCACCCGAACGATATCCCGAACCGTGATTGCCGGGAAATCAGCGCAATAGGGTCTTCCGGTCTTGGGATTCATTGAAGATGGCCCGGTCGTCCCATAGCAACTGCCGAGAATATTGGGACAAACGACAAAAAAACGATCGGTGTCGAGTGCTTTTCCGGGGCCTATAAGGCCATCCCACCATCCGGGTTGCGGTTCGCCTTGGTGATAACCCGCCGCGTGCGCGTTTGCTGTAAGGGCATGACAAACAAGGATAGCATTTGTGCCTAGCGCGTTGAGTTTCCCGTACGTCTCATAAGCGACCGTGACCGGGGAGAGGAAACCCCCGCCCTGGAGTTCCAGGGGGTTCTCATGGAAGAAGCTGACAAACTTTGTCTCAACGAATTCGGCAGTTTTAACTACCTCAGGCATGTTGTTTCCTTTCGTGTCTGAGGCTCAAAGGTTTTCGAACCGAATCGAAGTTCAAAGCCTGTTCCAGGTCTTCGAGAAGATCATTGACATCTTCGATTCCGACGGAAAGCCGGAGGACGCGATCATTGATGCCGGCGGCCTCCCGGACCTGCGGATCCATGCTTGCATGCGTCATCGACACCGAGTGGCTG
>JACQPU010000285.1 GCA_016207365.1 Ignavibacteriales bacterium
CTTGCCCTGGACCTTGGCCTCGATCATCTCGACGAGAGCTGCGTGGTAGGTGTCCTTGAGATCGAGCTTCTTGTACGTTGTACTCATTGAATCCACCAAACTGCGGGCAAGTTTCAACTGATCCTTATCGATCTTTTGTTCCTCGATCTGTGGTACGTCGCCGATTTGCTTCAGCTCGTTCGGATATCTGAGTTTGTATAACACAATACCGCCATCCATGGGACCAATCAGCACTACGTCTTCACGGTCGCGCAGGACCACTTTGCCGATGCCAACCTTTCCGGTCTCCTTCAGAGTGTGACTTAGGAGCGCGTAGGCTTTTGCAGCGACCGGACCGTCGGGGCCGGCGAAATACGGTGATTCATAGAGCATCGGGGTCACTTCCTTTGCGTTGATGAACCCCTCGATTTCGATTACCTTCGTGCTTTTCAGCTTGATTTTGTCAATATCCTGAGGCTCCACGATAACATACTGATCGGGTTCGTACTGATACCCCTTTACGATATCGTCTTTCGTTACGACTTTGCTGCACTTCTTACACCGCTTGTCGTACCCGACCGAACCGTTGCATTCACGATGGATCTGATTGAAGCTGATCTTTTGTTCCGTATCCATGGCGTTGTAGACACGGATGGGGATCGTGACGAGCGAGAATCGAATATGACCCTTCCAGATGGCTCTCATGAGTACCTCAGACGTTAGTGAAATTATCAATCATCACATCACCACATGACCACATCATCACATTATCACATTATCATATTACCACATCCCCTCATAAATCCGGCCTTAGTCTCAGAAAGACCGGTTCGCGCAACATTCCGTCTTTTGTATATGATGCATATTGCACCTCGCACATGAGCCGGGGCTCGATCCAAGTTGTGATGGCGTCATCGAGCGGTTTTTCCTTTACAGGACGCTTGATCTCTTTAAGCTTCTTCAGCTCTCCGAAAACAGACTTCAGCATCTTGTCGTCAAAACCCGTCCCGACCTTGCCCACGTATCTTAATCCTTTCCGATCCTGTATGGCGACGTGAATTGCTCCGAATGCCTGTTCCCGGTTTCCCTTTCCGCGGGTATATCCTATGATCACACAATCCGTTGTATGCCGTGTCTTGATCTTAAGCCAGAACGGACTGCGCTTGCCGGGCTGATAAGGGCTCGTGCGAATCTTCGCCATGATTCCCTCGAGCCCCATCGTCGCGGCCGCCTTAAACAGCTCTTCACCTTCCTCCACGACCTCGCTCACACGGTATGCCGATACTTGCTTGACGGCATCCGTCAGCCACGCGCGCCTTCGCTCAAGAGGCTCGTTGAGAATCGGACGTCCATCCAGATACAAACAGTCAAAAATATAACAAATTGCCGGATACTTTGCACGGGCGCGTTCGACGGCTTGGTTCGCTGTTTGTTGCATGCGATGGATGACATGCTTGAATATGGGCTTTCCACCGTTATCGAGGCACACGATCTCCGCGTCAAACACCCCGTTCGTTGCACGAAACGACTCTTCAGCTTTGAGTTCAGGAAAACTCGCCGTGATGTCCTTGCCATTGCGGCTCAGGATCCGGAGCTCACCCTCGTCGAGTGAAATCATCGCCCGAATTCCGTCCCACTTGATCTCGTACAAGTATTCGTCAGACTCCGGCGGGTTTTCCCTGCTTTCGGAGAGCATGAACTCGACGCGGTGCCGCAGATAATCGATTTGCGGTACATCCACCCGCTCACACAACCAGTTCTTCCCTCCAGTGTTGTAAATGCGGTACTCACCGCTCAACTCCTTGCTTTGAAGACGAAAATAGAATCCGTTTTTCTTTTCCTTCGTGATCTGATATCTGCCCAGGGCGTACACCCAAACGTCCCCTCCGCCGTACTGGCCCTTGGGAATCTTGCCTTCGAACGTCAGATAACTCAGCGGATGGTCTTCAACCTCCACGGCCAGGCGCTTGATGCCTGGGCGTTGGGGGAGACCCTTAGGGACCGCCCAGGATTTCAGGGTACCGCCTTTTTCCAGACGGAGGTCGTAGTGGAGTCGGGATGCATGGTGGCGATGGATCACGAACGCGCTGCCGCGTCCCGCCTTCACTGCCGGACCGGGTTCGGGCGTCTTTTTGAATTCCCGTTTCTTGTCATAGGTTTTAAGCGACTCCTGCGCGGCTTCGCGCACCTGGGGCTTGACTCTGTGTTGCTTGCGCTTCGTGTGCAACGGTACGGCGTACGCAGCAATGCCTTCCCAGGGATCGCCTTCATTCAGAACAAAATCAGGAACCGTTTCGAGATTCATTTCCGCCGGCGACTTCAGACTCTCGAGATTCTCCCACGAAACCGGGGTGGAAACGGGGGCTCCGGCGCTTCCACGAACGCTGTACGCCGAGATGATAGTCTGATGCGGGCGGTTCCGATAAATGTCGACGAGGAGTTTTCCTTTTCGATATTCCTTCTTGATATGAAGAGTGGTCACGGATTTGTTTTGCTCGACAAAAGGTTGTGCGATGGCTTTGGCGGCTTCGAAGACGTCGTCGAACCCGTACGTCGGTTCGAGCGGCGTGACGATGTGAAGCCCCTTCTTGCCGGTGGTCTTGACGAAAGCGTGATAACCATATTGCTCAAGGTGTTCCCGAAAACTGAATGCGATTTCTTTGATAGTGTCAAATCGCATGCCTTCGGGCGGATCCAGATCGACGACAAAATAGTCGGGTCTGTCGAACTCGGGCGCGCGGCAATGCATCTGGTGAAGCTCAATGCATGCAAGATTGGCAAGGAAAACGAGCGAACCATCCTCTGTCGCGATCATGTAGTCTTTTTTGCGATCGTCTCCGAGCTCAACGTGATCCATCCAATCCGGAGCCCAGTCCGGACGGTTTTTTTGAAAGAAGGATTCGTCGTTGATGCCGTTAGGAAACCGCACAACAGAGAGCGGCCTGCCCTTGATGTGGGAGAGGATGGTAGGAGCGAGCGTAAGGTAGTAATGAACAAGCTCGGCCTTCAGAATCCCATCGTCTGGCCAAAGGATCTTCTTGAGATTCGAGAGTTCGAGGGTGCGTCTTCCAACCTTGACGTATTGAGA
>JACQPU010000271.1 GCA_016207365.1 Ignavibacteriales bacterium
CTTGTAAACCCCCACCATGTGGAGGTCCAGATCCTTGGCGACAAGTCCGGAAGGGTGGTCTCTTTTCCAGAGAGAGATTGTTCGCTCCAGCGGAGACACCAAAAGCTGGTTGAGGAATCGCCATCACCCGTTGTCAATTCGGCACTCCGTGAGCGGATAATGAGTGTCGCCGCGCAGCTCGCTGCGGCCGCGGGATACCGGAACGCCGGCACGGTCGAATTCCTCGTTGATGAAAGTGGAAATTTCTATTTTCTCGAAGTCAACACGAGGCTCCAGGTCGAACATCCGGTCACTGAAGCTGTAACCGGACTTGATTTCGTGCGCGAACAGATCATGCTCGCTGAGGGTTGCTCCCTCGCCGTTCGTCAGGAAGAAATCCCTTTGCGAGGTCACGCGCTTGAATGCCGAATCTACGCCGAAGACCCGGCAAATGATTTTTTCCCATCGATTGGAAAAATCCTGGCATTTGAACCCCCGTCAGGACCCGGAATCAGGGTCGATACGGGAGCACGAACAGGCGATGCCGTTGGCGTGCATTTCGATCCGCTTCTGGCCAAAGTCATAACCCATGGCTCGAATCGGTCCGAAGCCATACAACGAATGGTTCGGGCCCTTGGGGAATTCGGCGTTTCCGGAATTCATACCACAGTACCGTTCTGCAAGCATATCATACAATCCGAGATCTTCCTCCAGGCAAAGCATACTACACAGCTGATAAATCAGGAGCTTCTCCGCGGATACCTCACACTATCAGTGAAACCCCAGGAATTCGCGGCCGCCTCTGTCGCTGCAATTCTTTTTGCGAGAGAATCCAAGCCTCGGGAGACCAAAGCAACCGCAACTGCCACACCTAACGGGTGGAGGAAGCGCAGAACGGAGTATTACGAGTGAAGGATTCCGATTACATCATATCGTCGGCGGAAGTATCTCATCCTGTCTCATTCGAAAACAACGTTATCACGATTGGGAAAGACACTCATCACATCGAGATACAGCAAATCGATCCTCACGCGATATCCCTTATCATCGACGGCGCCGTCTTCAAAGCACGGCAGATTCGCGTTCAGCGGCAATCCAACGGGGAAGTGGAAGTGGAACTGATAGTTAATGGGACCTATCAACGACTCCGCATTGCGGATAAGCGGGCCATCATACTCCAGTCGATGCTCAAGTCAGCCACGGTAGACCACGAATCCATGGAGATTATCGCTCCAATGCCTGGCCTAGTCTCGAAAATTGAAGCTGCTCCCGGCGATCGCCTCGATGCCGGACGGGGTATCCTCATTCTTGAAGCCATGAAGATGGAAAACGAGATTCGGTCCCCGATATCCGGCACGCTTCGCGAGCTCAAGGTTCGGGCTGGCCAGAATGTGGAAAAGAACGAGATCCTCGCGGTCGTTTCAAGGACATAAGAACTAACATTGATTCAAACAAGCCAACCACTGCAATAGAAGGCCTTAGTCCAATCTTCAATGAACATTACAGGTGTTTCTGAGCCCCAGGTAACATTGGACCTCGCCCTCGAGCATGGACTGACGAAAGAGGAGTACGACAGGATCCTGCAGATCCTGGGCAGGACCCCAACATACACCGAGCTCGGGATCTATAGCGTGATGTGGAGTGAACACTGTAGTTACAAAAACTCCATTGCGGTTCTGAAGACACTGCCACGTACGGGAAGACGACTTCTCGTCGGCGCCGGCGAAGAAAACGCTGGATTGGTGGATATTGGCGACGGCTTTGCCGTCGCGTTCAAGGTCGAGAGCCATAATCATCCCTCTGCTGTTGAGCCTTATCAGGGCGCTGCCACGGGAGTTGGGGGGATCATGAGGGACGTTTTCACCATGGGAGCCAGGCCAATCGCGGGACTTAACTCGTTGAGGTTTGGCAGACTTAAGCATTCCCGATCAAAGTACCGCATGAAGAACGTTGTGCGCGGTATAGGTGACTACGGCAACAGCTTCGGCGTGCCAACGGTTGGGGGCGAGATTTACTTCGATGACTGTTACCAGGATAATCCCTTGGTCAACGCCATGGCAGTCGGCATTGTCAGGCACGGCGAAACGGCAAAAGCAATAGCAAGCGGACCAGGAAATCCCGTTATGATCGTCGGTTCATCCACCGGGAGAGACGGGATTCATGGAGCCACGTTCGCATCAGAGGAAATCTCCGAGGAATCTGAATCGCGCCGTCCATCAGTCCAGGTTGGCGATCCATTCACTGAGAAGCTCCTTCTGGAAGCCACTTTAGAAGCGATCGCCAGTGGATTCGTTGTGGGAATCCAGGACATGGGAGCAGCGGGACTTACGTGCTCCAGTACTGAAATGAGCGCCAAAGGTCGCGTAGGGATGGATCTTTATATTGAAAAGGTACCGGCTCGTGAGGCAGGAATGTCAGCATACGAGATCATGCTGTCCGAGTCACAAGAGCGGATGCTGCTTGTGGTCGAGAAGGGACATGAAGAAGATGTACGGAAGATATTTAGCAAATGGGACTTACCCGCCGTTGTCATAGGTTATGTCAAAGCCAATGACAGGGTAACGGTGTATCAGGATGGCGAGATCAAGGCTGATGTACCGGCCGATTCACTTGTCTTGGGTGGTGGCGCGCCAGTCTACACCCGCGAAGCCCGCGAGGCCGCTTATGTTAAAGTAGTAAGAGCGTTTGATCCAACGAGTCTATCCATACCCGAGGACTTTAGCGCCGTTCTTTGCAACTTGATTGGCAGTCCTACGATCGGGAGCAAGCGCTGGGCGTTTGAGCAGTACGATTCGATGGTTCGAACAAATACAGTAGCGACGATCGGTGATGCGGCACTCGTACGAATCAAGGGAACGAAGAAGGCTTTAAGTCTTACAATCGATTGTAATGGCAGATACGTGTATCTCAACCCGCGGAGGGGTGGAGAAATTGCTGTAGCCGAGGCTGCCCGGAATATTGTGTGCACAGGCGCGCAACCAATTGCCATAACGAATTGCCTTAACTTCGGGAACCCTTATGATCCTGAGGTCTACTGGCAGTTCAAGGAGGCGGTTGCGGGGATTGGCAATGCGTGCCGCGTGCTGAACACGCCAGTTACTGGTGGTAACGTGAGCTTCTATAACGAAAGCGAGGCATTGGCCATCTTTCCAACGCCAGTCATTGGAATGGTCGGACTACTTGAGGACGTAGCCTTTCGAATTGGCCCAGGATTCCGTACTCCCGGCGATCAGATTGTTCTCTTAGGATGGAACCGTGGAGACATTGGCGGTTCAGAGTATCTGTATCAGCAAACAGAAAAGATACTCGGAGACGCACCGTTTATTGATCTGGAAGAGGAAAGAAGGTTGCACGAGGTTTGCCTCAGGCTCATGCGGGAAGGACTCGTTATCTCCGCGCATGACATTTCCGAAGGTGGGATTGCTGTGGCCCTTGCAGAGAGCTGCTTCATGGCGGATTTCAAGTACGCGGGTGCTGAGCTTGCAAAAGGCGTGTTCGGTTCCATTCGACCGGACTTTTGGCTCTTTGGCGAATCACAGTCATCGATAGTCGCTACATGCCCTCAGGAATCACTGCCTGACGTGTATTCGATCTCCGGTAGCCTCAGTGTCCCGGTACGGCTCCTCGGTCGAGTGACCGATGCCGGCCTCCTGAGAATTGGCAGTGAGATTGCGATGGAGGTAAGCCGGCTTTGGGGACTCTATGAGACTGCGATTGACCGGGGAATGGAGGATTAAGTACGAGGGGTTACAGTGGATGCCTGGTTTTAGTTCAGCTTTACATAATACATATTATAAGACAAATATACGAACCCAAATTGATTCGCGCTAAACTTCCACGGAGCCCTCAAAAACTACCTCCGCCGGACCCGTAAGCCACACGTCCTGCGGCTTTCCGTCTGCATCAACCCCAAAGTCTACCCGTAATAC
>JACQPU010000284.1 GCA_016207365.1 Ignavibacteriales bacterium
CCCCTGAGCCATTCCGAGGGTGGGATCCTTCCAGGATCAAGAAGGACCGGGAATTGACCGCGGGACTTTTCTGGCATGCAAAATCGGATTAGAGATGCTTTTTCGAAGGGTCGGTGTCTCGACATGCCCGGCACATCGTGTCTGGACGCGCTCGACATCCGGTACGCCCGAAAAAGATACCCACCCATCCCCCAAAATGCAAGGAAAACACGTTAGGTTTCCACGTCCTCAAATGAGAAATCCGACTTCCCCTTTGGTTCTTGACTGAGGAAGTCGGACTTCATGTGGGGGAAAAAACACGCTAGAAGACTATCACAAATCCCACCTTGGGCTCGATACGTTTCTGCGATTTATATCCAATGACGGTTCCGGCATCATTCTTCTCTTCGGTGAACGTCCAGATATACATTGTTGACACGAACAGAAACGGAACGGGCTTGTAGCCAAAATTCACGTACAGCAAGGAATTATTATCAACTTTGAATACTTTCCCCACGTTTTTCTTGTCATATCCGGCCGAGAGAATGATCCCTGGGATAACATCGCCGGGATCAAACTCGAAATGAACGATTCCCTGGTTTTTGACGCCAACCGGCGACTGGTATCCTCCAACAATATTGAACCTGCCCAGGATACTGATCAGCACCTCTCCGTAGTAACCCTCGGTTTGTCGCGCGGCTTTCAGTAGTTGGGATTTGCTCAGGAAGGCCGTCGTATCGTACGGAACGTAGCGTTCCCGTTCGTACAACGCATCAAAGTAGGCCGGGATGAACTGATCGCCAAGCCAACGGCGTTCGTACTTTGCCCCAAGTCCCACCACTCCGAGTCCGGCGAAATTCAGATCGATCCCAACCGCAGCACCGTTTCCATAGCCGGAGATTGCGGCGTAATCGAAGTAGAGCGTTGAGTTAATTTGGGGAAGCGAAAGCAGCGGGAATCCGATGTCAAATCCGAAGATGCCCAGTGTGCCGCCATCCTGCGCGTTTGCCAATGGCCGGGGTTGCGGCCCGGAGGGAGCAGTGATATCGGCCTTATCATGAAAATCCGCCGCGTACGTGATCCCGGTTTCCATTCCGCCAAGGATAGGCACGGATGCAAGCGATGTGAATTTCAGTGGGCGCGCATAGCCGCGGAGTCCGAAGATTCCTGCAGCCCCAAAATCGCTGTAGACACTTTCGAATCCAAACTTGTCGAAATCAAGATCCAACTCCATTCCAAACTTGCGAAGATCGTAGCTGGCACTGTTGCGGTAATTGTACATGATGAAGCCGTGGCCAAGCCGTGCGTAGTCCAGAGTGCCAACACGGACATAGATGGGTTCTTTTTTGGTACCGTACCGCACATAGCGGATGAGCCTGAGATAATCATATCCTTCGTCAAAATCCTCGCTTCGAATCTTTCCGTTCTTTCCCACGCGAATATTGAGATCGAGCCCCACACCGAAGTTGCCAAAGGCCAGGTCGGGCGCAAGGTTGAACAGGTAGAACGGCTGCCCGTCAATAAATGTCAGGCCGAATCCGCCCGTGATGGTCTGTTGTTGTTGGGCCATCAGCGATTGACGCGGTGATGTTTGTGCAACTCCTGGCGTTACGAAAAAACCCAGAGAGGCTGAGGTCATGAGAAGTGTCCAGCAAACGCGTTTCATGCAAATCTCCTTCATTGTTTTTCAGATTCCAAAAAGTACGCGCGTGACTATCACCGCAGCAATCATTCCGACGACATCTGCAACCAGCCCGGCCGGTAAGGCGTGCCGCGTATTCCTGATGTTCACGGCGCCAAAATACACCGCCAGCACGTAAAACGTGGTCTCCGTGCTGCCGTACATCGTCGACGCCAACACGCCGATAAATGAGTCCGGTCCGTGAACCTTCATGAGCTCGGTCATGATCCCCAGCGAACCGCTCCCGGACAATGGTCGCATGAAAGCCATTGGTAAGGCTTCGGCTGGCATGCCGATCAGACCCGTACCCGGAGCCAAGACCGAGGTGAGAACGTCCATGGCCCCACCTGCCCGGAAAATACCAATGCCAACAAGCATGGCAACGAGGTAAGGAATGATCCTGATAGCAACAGAGAATCCGTCCTTTGCGCCTTCAACGAAGACCTCATACACCTTGACCTTCCGGACGATCCCCCAGCCCAGGAACAGCAATAAGATGAAAGGAATTGCCACAATTGATATGATCTCAATCACGGAGCGAAAGAGGCCAGCCACGGGATTCCTCCTTTCCGGCAAGATCCGGGTCGTCTTTGTGGAATGGCGGCATTCGCTGGAGCAACTTTGCAGCCAGAATTCCGGCAATTGTCGCGCATCCCGCCCCAAAGATCGAGGTTCCGATGATGATGCCGGGATTCGCCGATCCCGCAGCCGCGCGAACAGCGATGGCAGTGGCCGGAATGAGAACGAGGCCCGACGTGTTGATTGCAAGGAATGTGCACATCGCGTTGGTCGCTGTGCCCGCTTTCGGATTGAGCTTGTTGAGTTCTTCCATTGCTTTAAGTCCGAATGGTGTTGCGGCATTACTCAATCCGAGCATGTTTGCCGAGATGTTCATGATCATTGCGCCAACCGCCGGATGATCAGGAGGCACTTCAGGAAACAACCGTTTTGTCAGCGGCATCAAAAGTTTGGTGAGTACCTTAACCGCCCCTGCCTCCTCGGCTACTTTCATCACCCCCAGCCACAGGGCCATGATGCCGATCAGTCCAAGGGCAATGGTGACAGCAGTCCCCGCATAGTCCAGCGCGGCCTTCGTTACTGCGCGCAGCTTCACGAAGCGAACAGGATCGAGAACAAAAGAAACCCCTCCATCCTCCTCCCTGAGTTCGAGGATAGTTCCGTTTAAGCGTTCCTGGGTCTGACCTTGCGCTGCAATGCTTTTCCATATGTCGGGGATTTCATGTCCGACAGGGACGTAAATCATTCCAACACCTTCAGCGCCGCGGCTGATTTTCACGCGGACACGAACGGATTCAGTCCCTCTTGTTCCGTACACCGCATTGAAAGACGCCGCCGGTACAATAAGCATTCCCTCCCAGCTTTTCAATTCAGGTTTTCCGTCCTGTATCCCCTCCAATATGCCATGGATGGGTACACCGTTCCGGTACGGATTGACAATCTCGTCCCTTACATCATTCCCAACCGCAGCCAGAATGCCGATGACGATGAGAGATATCCAGACGTAGTTTAACATAGACTGAGGTTTCAGGTTCAAGGTTTGCTGTTTTGCAAACCTGAAACTTGTCCCGAAGGACCTTCGGGGGAACCTGGGACCTGGAACTCTTAGCCAAGAACCAGCATTACCCCTGCTCCCGTTCCTGCGCAAACCCAATTCACCGTATTATTATTCACGAATCCCCAACCTTTCTCAAGCACCGTAGGCTGATGATTGCAATGAATTCTCTTTCCGGTAACGGCTCTGCATGCAGGGCACCTGAACTGTGACTGAATTGTCGATCCGAGAAGGCTGTCGGCAAATGTCCCGGCCAAGCCTGCAAGCAGGATCGATCCCGCGTATGTCATCCCGATCCAGGGAAACGCGCTCAAAGCAATGACAAGACTTCCAACCGCACCGGCGCCCACACCAACAATTGATACTCCACCGTTCGTTCCCGGGGGAACCGGCTTAAATGAGGGAAACAGGACCGTTCTCCAACGTCCAAGAATCCCCAACTCTGTACCCCATGTGTCCGCGGTTACAGCCGCTACAGCGCCCAAATAAGCCGGATACGGATCCCACTCCGGAAACCAGTACCCTAGAAGAACGAGAGTCGCGGCAATTCCTCCGTTTGCAAAAACCTGACTGTGATCGCGCGCCCCGGCCTTGTCGAGCATATCCACGAACCGGGCCTTGCGATCTGCTCCCGCCTTTGACAACAGGCTCGATAGCACGAAAAACGTTACGAGGGGCAGCGTAAACTTCCACCCCCCCAAACCAAACACAACAATCGAGAGAAGAAACGTCGCAACAGCTCCGCTTGCGGAAAGCATTGCCATTCTATGGGAAGCTACGGCAACCATGATTCCCAAAGCCGCTCCGATTGTCAGCTGCTGAATGTCTGTCCTTGCGTTCGGGAGGAGAAAGCACGAGAGGACAAACGCAACGGAAAGCGGAGCCGTCAGGTTATCGAATCCACGTGATGACAAGGCTTCCCATGCCGTACCGGTTGCAGCGGCCACACCTGCGCAAGCCAGCACAAATTCGAGCGGAATGCGATTCACATCCAGGATCTGCGTCAATCCGGCGAAGAGGACGAGGAAACTCACGAGAAACATTGCCATGGAGCCCTCCACGGATTTTTCGTCGGAACTCCAGTGATACACTGTGGCGTGCCTCTGATACTGCCCCACGATTGCCGCCGCACTGTCGCCAAAGGCGAGAACGAGCATCGACATCACGATAATAGCTGGTTTTGAGTACCAAAACAGGATCACGAGTATACCAAACGTAAGCGGGTATAGTACGGTACCATAGGATCTTCTTTGCGTCAAGTGAATTCCCTTGAGAAAGCCGGTTCTCATGGATAACGCGTTGATCGACGCAAAAACGGCACCAAGGGCAATCAGGGGAAGAGGCCGAGTAAAAAGGTCAAGCGTAGTGACAATGAGAAGTGCTGCCGTGATGTGAACAAACTTACGCGGAAATTCCGGAGACAGGGAGAACCATTTTCTGATAAGGTCCGCGATGCCCAGCAGGCCGGCAAGGGCTGTGGCAAGTCCGGCTGCGATCCACCACTCGATTTCCGGTGGCTGCTCCCAGAGGTCCGACCCCATGATCAGAAGTCCTGATTCACATGTTCTGGCTCGACCACGCCGCGCACAAGCGTGTAGACCATAATGTCGAGAACAATGGCAGGTTCACGGGATGTGGTTTTGAGGATGGTATCTGCCTCCAGCAGGGCGCGGTAACCGTTTTCAATATGATCCTGAGGAAATCCCCTTTGAAACTCGATAAGTTGGCGGAGAAAGAAGGGATGAACGCCAACCTCGCGGGCAATTTCTGCGTCAGGCGCCCGACTTGCTTTCAACTCTCCAAGTTTCCAAAGCTGGTTCAGAAACCGGGTAAGCATGATAATGATCAATTGCGGACTCTGTCCTGCCTGGAGCATGGCCTGCAGGATCGTCAGGGACTCCTTGAGGTCCCTCCGCCCCACCGCATTTTGCAGTTCGAAAACCGTATAGCCCTTCGACGCCCCCACGACCTGGGCGACATCTTCCCCTGAAATCTCTTTCTTCGCTCCGACAAAAATGAACAGTTTGTCTATTTCATTCTGGAGTGCACGCAAGGAATTTCCCACGTAGGCTTGAAGCATTCGGCAAGCGTCAGGATCGGCGGTCTTTCCAAGAGACTGGATCCTCCTGCTAATCCAATCCGGCACCTTGTTATCATACAGCGGCTTGCACTCGACCATGGCCGCGTGCTTTTTGAGGTCGGTGAAGGGCTTTTTGCGAAGATCGGGATGGGAAGAGACTGCAACGAGACACGTGGACGCCAGCGGATCACGCAGATACGCTGACAACTGTTCCCGTGCTGGCTCGGACACCGCCAGGCGCTCGAATTCCTTGACAACCACAACCCTCCGCGCAGACATCATCGGAAATGCCGAGGCCAGCGCCACGACCTCTTTCACGTCTACCTTGCTTCCATACACAACGTCAAGGTTGAATCCCCGGGTACCGTCGTCAAGGATTTGATTCAGAACAGCCTGGAGGCACTCATCGATGAGAAAATCCTCTTCGCCGTACAGGAAGACGATCGGCGGAAGTTCCGTTGTTCCGACGGAGCTTTGGAATTCCTGCGCGGTCATTGGGTGATTTTGTTACGTTCCTTGCGCAGGGCGGTCACCAATACCGCAACGAATCCGCCCCAGACGATTCCCATCGTAAGGACCATCGTAATCAATGTCACTGTACTCATTCAGCCCTCCTGCGGCCGACGAAACACGCGTCCGACAATGATGCGGTTGAATATTATAAACAGAACCATTATGACGCCCCATTGCAGCAGGCATGTACCGACGCTGTAGGCGTGGAAGGGATTCCACCAGCCTTCGACATCAAATTCGGTCATCGCAACAAAGAACCACCAGGCAATCAACACTACAACCTGAACCGGAATAAGCCAGGTAATGACGATATTGTACCATCGGCCAACACGGATATCCGTTCCTTCTGCGTTCACTGCCTCCCGGCGAAACTTATCTGCGCCATGCTTGATCACGGCAAAGGAAATGAATCCGCCGCTGATCATCAGTCCGACCCCCCAGACCCAGTCCTGATTGTTCAGAAAAGTCAGGCTTAGCGCGGAAGGAATTCCGAAAAGAAGCGCCAGAACGACAGTAAGCGCAAGGGCACGCCTCCTCTGCAATCCCATGTCGGAAAAAACGCGAACCGCAAGCTCGATCATTGAGATCAGCGATGTGATGGCAGCAAATGTCAGGCCGAGAAAGAAGATCGTCGAGAAGAAGGTCTGAACAGCAGGACCGCCGGGCATTTTCGTGAACAATTGAGGAATGAATATGAATGCGAGGCCGGTGTTCGTACTTCCCCGGCCCGAAATAAGTTCCGTGATCCCTTCGCCCGGGGCGAGCGCAAACACCGTTGAGAAGATCGTGATTCCCGCCAGAAGCGAAACCGAATTGTTTCCAAATCCGGTCAATGCGGCATTGAGGGGAATATCCTCTTTTTGTCTTGCATAGCATGCGTAGGTGAGGATCAATCCCCAGCCGGCTCCGGTATCCCACGCGTTCTGGGTCAGGGCCGAAAGCCAGACTTTGTAATCCAGAAGAGTGTCAAGGTTGGGGGTGAAGAGATAGGCGATGCCGTCCATCGCTCCAGGGAGCGTCACTGCCCGGACGGCAAGTGTGAGAAGAATGAACAGAAGGGAAGGTATCAAAATTCTATTGGTCCTTTCGATGCCCTTCACAACACCCTTATAAATCACAAAGGCACCGAGACCAACGGCCAGGATGTGGTACAGACTCGGTTCCATGCCTCCGGTAAATGACTCCCACAATGCGATATGATCTTCGGTGGTGACGAGCGTACCCGAGAACGCGTTTATGAGGTATTTGATGCACCAGCCCGTGACAACCGCGTAGTAAAACATGATTGCCGTCGACACGAAGCCTACAAAAGCGCCCATCCAGCCGAAACGCTCCCCTGCAAGTCTGGCGATCCCGCCTACCGTCCCCATGCGCGTCGATTTGCCGATTGCGAATTCTGCGATGATGAGGGGGATGGACCAGATAAAGAGGAAGATGACCCATGGGATGAGAAAAGAGCCGCCTCCGTTCTGAGCGACGATCCTCGAAAACCGCCAGATGTTTCCAGTGCCGACCGCAATGCCGATCACTGACAAGATCATCCCCCACCGCGAGGTAAAGAACTCTTTGTTCTCTGACATAGGGACTGCCTCCGTTCAGGGGTTGTTACTTACGAACGATCGTTACCGATTCGATCGTCACCGGTTCTACCGGCCGGTCGAACGGTTTCGACGTGTTCACTTTCCCAATCGTCCTGACAACCTCCATGCCGCTGACCACTTTGCCAAAGACCGTATGACGCCCATCAAGCCACGGCGTTGAGACCAGCGTAATGAAGAACTGGCTTCCATTGGTGTTTGGCCCTGCGTTGGCCATCGAAAGGATTCCCGGTGAGGAATGTTTCAACGTGTCAACAATCTCATCCTCAAAGGGACTCCCGTAGATACTTTCACCGCCGCGGCCGGTGCCGGTCGGGTCGCCACCCTGAATCATGAAATTGTCAATGACCCTGTGAAACGTCACACCATTGAAATACTGTTTCTCTGCCAGCCCGATGAAGTTGCGAACAGTCTTCGGCGTGGCTTTTTCGAACAATTCAATTTCGACCGACCCCTGCGACGTTTGCATCACTGCGTAGACGTTCTTTGGTTTTTCCATTGTTTTCTCTTTCCTGACCTGTTCCTGCTTCACATTTCCCGTATCCTGCGCGCTGAGAAGAAGCGGCAGAAGTATGGCAACGATCGTGATGCGTATCATGAAATGAACCTCCGTGTGTTAATCCAGAAAAATGATTCCCAATGTTCCCACAATTAAACAATAAATTGAAAAAATGCTAAACCGTCCTTTCTCGATCACTCCCAGCAGAAATCGGATTGCCACATATCCCGAGGTGAACGCGACGAGGGTTCCGGCAAGGATGGAGACAATGCCGTCCGTGGCGATGCCGTTCCGTGCTATTGCAATCGCCTCCAACAACGTTGCACCGGCGATCACCGGTACCGAAAGGAGGAATGAAAACCGGGCTGCTTTGATCGGCGAAACTCCAAGATACATACCGACGCTGATTGTCGAACCCGAGCGCGAAATGCCGGGAATGATTGCCATAGCCTGGGCACACCCGATCAGAATCCCGGACAGTAAGCCCACACTTTTCGCGCCGTTCGGCGGCGCCAGGCGCGTAAGAAACAGAAGGAGACCGGTTACAACAAGCATCACGGCAACCAGTTTCGGATCTGTGAAGGCTTCTGTGATCTGATCCTCGTATCGAATCCCAACGACTGCAGCCGGAACTGAGGCGAGAACGATGAGAAGAGCGATTCTGAAGTGCTCGTTCTCCTTGTACTGCGCGGGTGCATGACGGATTCCCGCAAGAGTCTGAACCGTTGACCGAAGGATTTGCCGGATGTCTGACCAGAGCGCCAGCACGACACTGAGAAGCGTACCGAAATGCACGAAAACTTCGAACGTCACATCGGTGCTTGCGGGAACATTCAGCAAATGCTCCACAAGAACAAGGTGTCCGGAGCTGCTGACCGGAAGGAACTCAGTGAGGCCCTGAACTGCGCCGAGGATAACAGCCTGAAGAATGGACATGTATTCGTTTGCTGTTCTAGGTTACCA
>JACQPU010000272.1 GCA_016207365.1 Ignavibacteriales bacterium
CCAATACACTGCCGTCCATCTTCAAGATCTCCACTGGACACCGGGGAAGGGCGCGTAGAAACTCCTTCCCATACGACTTGCGCAGGATTCGCGAGTCCAGAATTGTCACCAGCCCTTTATCTGTTGATGTCCTGATCAGCCGCCCCACACCCTGACGGAATTTCAGAATCGCCTCAGGGAGTGTGTATTCCAAAAAAGTGTTCCCTCCACGCCTATTAATGAGCTCCATGCGGGCTTCGGTGAGCGGATGCGTCGGTACCGCAAACGGAAGGCGCGTAATGATAACGTGCTCCAGCGCCTCGCCTGGCACATCCACCCCCATCCAAAAACTGTCCAGTCCAAACAACGTTGAATGTATGTCCTCCCTGAACTTCTTCAATAATGAATTCCGTCCTGTGCCGCCATCCTGAACCAAGACTAATATTCCCTCACTCTCCAATCTCTCCCTTACCAATTCTGCCACATGAAGCATGGTCCTTTCAGATGTGAACAATACCAGGGCCCTCCCCTGGGATCGAAGGACTGAACGATACACCATCTCACCAAGGCCTTCCGCATAGCCATCCTCTTCCGGCGACGGAATATCCCTAACAAGCACAAGCCTCATCTGGCGCCAATGATCAAACGGGGAATCAAGAACCAGTGTCCGAACGTCCTGAGCACCTATTCGGTCCTGTAAATAACGAAGCGATGCCCCGATCCCAAGCGTCGCCCCAACCATTACAACGCTCGATTCGACCCCGAATAATCTCTCTCCGACAGCCTCCGCCACGCTCGTTGGCGCAGCGCACAAACGGATGTTCGCCGACCGACCGCCAGGGACCTCCACCCAGTACGTCAGGGAAGCATCGCCCATCTCCAAGAACTCACGAATCAATGTTCGCGCCTCCCATACAAGCCGTTCAGCTGCCGCGAGCTCGTCGTTGTCTTTCGTTGCAATGCTCTCCCGAAGGTCTTTGACCGACTTGTGCAACGCACCGAGGACTTCAGTCACAGAATCTTTCACGAGAAAAGGTCGGCGAACGCGCACAGCCCCTGTCTCGTTTCCAAGTACCCTTGCCGCAACCTCAATTTCATCAAAGAAATCGTGTACGGCAGTCTCAGCACTCTCGCAAAGCTCTCGAACACCCTTCTTTCTGATCCTGGCCAGGAGGCCTTTGCCTGTTTTTGGATGAAACAATCTGCGAATTGCGAACAAGGTCTGTTGCAGGGAAATGCTCTTGCCAACGGCCGCTCCCGCGACCTGTTCAATCATGTGCGCTTCGTCGAGAATAATAAAATCGTCTGGAAAAAGAAAACACTCGTTCGATTCCCGCATGCCGAAGAGAGAAAAGAACAATGCATGGTTCACGATCACGAGATCTGCCTGTCTGGCTCTTACCCGTGCAGCTTGAAAAAAACATTCTGATCCGCAAATCGTTGAACTGCAGGCCCCTTTTTCCGATTGAATCTGCACGCGAACGCGGGGAGATGGCTTGAACGGCAGAAGATCCATATCACCGCCGTGTGAACCACGAGTCCATTCCTTGATTTGCTTCAACTCAGCCTGTTCATCAGGGTCGAAGAATCCGCGCTGGCGAAGTGCATTGGCGAGCCTTGTCGTGCAAACGTAATTACTGCGGCCCTTCAATTGTACAGCTTCAAACGTTTGAGCGACCAAAGATCTCGCAATCGGAAGATCGTTGGAAAGCAATTGGTCCTGAAGATTCTTCGTGTTTGTGGAGATGACGGCCTTTCGTCGTTCCTGTTTTGCGTGCAAAATGGCGGGTATCAGATAGGCAAGACTCTTCCCAACGCCTGTCGGGGCTTCGATAATGATATGTTCTTTGGATTCAAGCGCATGACCCAGCACCAAAGCCATCTCGCGCTGCTGACGCCGGTACTCATAGCCCGGCCGTGCCGCTAGAGAGCCATGGGGAGAAAAAATAGACTCGAGCGCTATGCTCATTCCGGCCATGAACAAAATATACCAAGAATTCCTTGCGAGTGAGCATGTTCAATGGGAAAAACAAAAAAAATGTAACATTTTTCCCCTAAACTGTAAGACCTTTCCAAACCAATGTTCGTATCATGAGCGTCATCAAAGGGATCCTCATCATGAAAAAACAGGAACTGACCATTGAAGGAATGACATGCGGCCACTGCGTGATCGCGGTGAAACAGAGTCTCGGCATGGTGCCGAATGTCACGGTGGAAAGTGTGGGGATTGGTAAGGCTGTTGTCCAGTATGACGAGAACATCGTGAAAGCCGAGGACCTCGTCCGCGCGGTTGAAGATGCCGGATATACAATTACACCAGAAGTCTGACTCCATCTTCCATCATTCCACGACTCCAATATTCCCGTCACTGTTCATCCCCGAGGGCAACAAATGAACAACTCAACGCATGACCACGAAGGCCACCATGGCCACGCTGAACATCGATCCCACGACCCTTCTCATCATGTGAAGGGGACGATGGATCAGGCGAACAGTGACATGCAGGGTGATCCCCATGGCCATTCAAAGCGTGAAAAAGGGCACGATGAGCACGAAGGACACTCGGTCGAG
>JACQPU010000278.1 GCA_016207365.1 Ignavibacteriales bacterium
AACACCCTTCTTGAAATTGGCCTGCACGGTGCGCACGCCGAAATCTGCAGGCATATAGGAAAAATGAAATACCGCTCGAGTTACGGTCAAAACCTCCTTCAGCACAGCATCGAGGTTGCGTATCTCATGGGCATCATGTCCGGGGAGCTTCGATTGGATGTTATGCTTGCAAAACGTGCCGGCCTGCTTCATGATATCGGCAAAACCGTCGACAAGAGCGTCGAAGGCCCGCACGCGCTGATCGGTTACGAGCTGTGCCGCAAATTCAACGAACATCCCATCGTGTGCAACGCCGTCGGTTCTCATCACGAAGATATTCCCATGGAGCATCCGATCGCACCCCTCGTCCAGGCGGCAGATGCGATCAGCGGGGCGAGACCGGGCGCGCGGCGTGAATCGGTCGAAGGATATGTCAAACGCCTGGAAAAACTCGAGCTCGTTGCAAAGTCGTTCCCCGGTGTTTTGACAACCTATGCCATCCAGGCGGGACGTGAAGTTCGTGTGATCGTCAGCCATGAAGCGCTCGATGACGCGAGAGCCGACCAGTTGTCGCATGATATTGCCAATAAGATCCAGCAGGAGATGGAATATCCCGGACAGATTAAGGTCACGGTGATCCGCGAATTCCGCTCCGTGGCCTATGCCAAGTAAAGCACGTTTCCTGACACGATCACGAACCAGGACCGGCATTTTTAAAGTCGGGATCACCGGTGGCATCGGAAGCGGTAAGAGTACCGTGTGCCGTATGATGGCGGAAATGGGTTTTCCCGTCCTGTCGGCAGATGAGATTGCAAAGAGCATTCAGGAAACTGATCCTGTCGTCCGTCGCAAAGTTATCGGGTTGCTTGGGAGCCATGCATACGATCCGGACGGCCGCCTGAACCGTGGAGTAGTGGCGAACAAAATCTTTGGAAACGCGCGCCTCCGGAGGGCGTTGGAAAGGATTGTCCATCCTGCGGTTCGAAGAGAACTTGGGCGGCGCAGCAGGGAGCTTCTACAGTCGGGTAGCGTCGTTGTCCTTATCGAAGCTGCCCTTATTTTTGAATCCGGTCTGTATCGGGAGTTGGATTTGGTTGTCGTGGTGGATGCACTCGAGGATATCCGGCTTCGCCGCCTGAGGGAACGTGACGGAGTAGGCGAAGCCGAAATTCGCGGGCGAATGGCTTCTCAATGGCCTCCAGAAAAAAAAGCCGGCCTCGCGGATATCGTCATTGGCAATAATGGCGGTTTGGATGATCTTCGCAGAAACGTCACGCTTCTGAGTTCCCTTCTTTCAGCACTTACCGCACGGAGTTGACATGCCAACCGTTTTTGAGCTCGAGCAATCTCTTTTTTTCCAAACCTACAAACGCCTTCCGGTTGACGTTATTGAGGGCCATGGATGCTATCTGACGGATCGACAGGGAAAGCGCTACCTCGATTTCTTTGGCGGACTTGCGGTTAATGCCCTTGGCTATGGACATCCCCGTATCCTTGAAGCAATTCGTGCACAGACAGAACGCTACGTTCACCTCTCGAATTTCTTTGTCCAGGAACCTCAAGTCAGGCTTGCTGAGAAACTCCTGGAGGTTTCACGATTCTCAAGAGTCTTCTTCACGAACAGTGGGACCGAGGCCGTTGAGGGAGCAATCAAGCTGGCGCGCAAATGGGGGGCGAAACGCGGGAAGAAACAACTCTTGGGGCTTTCCAATTCATTCCATGGCAGAACAATGGGGGCGCTTTCGCTTACAGAACGGCCAAAATATCGTGAAGGATACGAACCCTTCCTTCCCAATACAGACCACATTCGCTTTAACGATGCGCAGGATTTGCGGTCTAAAATCAATGGCGAAACGCTGGCCGTTTTTTTCGAACCGATCCAGGGGGAAGGAGGACTGAATGTCCTGAGCCGTGAATTCTGTGATGAGCTCTCTGCACTGCAAAAAAAACATGGGTTTCTCCTCGTGGCCGACGAAATTCAGTCGGGGATGGGACGAACCGGAAGGTTCTTTGGATATCAACACGTTGGGCTTCGACCTGATGTGGTTGTGGTTGCCAAGGCCATCGGAGGTGGACTTCCTTTGGGGGCATTTCTGGGAACGGAGGAGGTGGCGTCTGTTCTCACCTTTGGCGTTCATGGGACGACGTTCGGCGGTAACCCCGTTGCCTGCGCGGCAGGGCGGGCTGTTTTGGACGAGATTGTGGATGGGGGTCTCATGAAAAGGGCCGAGGAAATCGGGGTGCGGTTAATAGCCGCGTTTCGCGGGCTACAGCAGCGGTATCCGAAGCTCATATCCGATGTGCGGGGATTTGGATGCATGCTCGGCGTTGAGCTTTCCGTCGAAGGCCAGCTGGTGGTTGATCGGTTGATGGACCGCGGTATTCTCGTCAACTGTACAAACACGAAAGTCCTGCGTTTCCTTCCGCCCTATATTGCAACGGACGAAGAGTGCGACAAGGTGATAGCTGAACTGGACGCCATTTTGGCATCCTTGTAGAAAGGGGTCCCCCTCCCGTAACGATTCTCTCTTCACTGTTCTTCATCATTCCCCTTCACTCTTCACTTTTTTTTTCGTATTTTCCAGTCGTGAATCTCTCCTCGCAAAGCGAAGGAAAACCCCGCTGCCATTGCGGAATCTTTGGAATCTACGGCCATCCCGAAGCCGCTGTCATGACCTATTACGGCCTTCACGCCCTTCAGCATCGCGGGCAGGAAGCAACAGGAATCGTCAGCAGCGAGTTTCTGCCTGACAAACAGAAGTACCGTTTCAACGTGCACCGCGGGATTGGCCTGGTGACCGATGTGTTTCGGGACGAAAAGATTCTCAAGTCCACCCTACGGGGCAATGCCGCCATCGGCCATAACAGATACTCGACGACCGGCTCTGCGGGGAACAAGGCCAACATTCAACCGTTTACTGTGAACTACCGGGGCGGTAATCTTGCGGTCGGACACAACGGGAACCTCACAAACTTTCGCACTCTCCGCGAGTCCCTCCAATACGACGGCACCATTTTTCAATCCACATCCGACACCGAAATTATTTTGCACCTTGCGGCGAAGAGCAGGCACACGGATCAGGTTCTTCAAGTCAAGGATGCCCTCGATATGGTCGAAGGCGCGTATTCGTTGGTGATCCTGACCGATGATGCGCTGATTGCGGCCCGCGATCCCCATGGATTCCGCCCGCTCGCCGTGGGCAGGCTCGGAGATGCATTTGTTGTTGCATCAGAAACCTGTGCGTTTGATATCCTTGGGGCAGAGTATCTTCGCGACGTACTCCCCGGGGAAATTCTTGTCATCGACGAAAAAGCTATTGAATCCGGAAGGACTCGGTCGCTGTGGACCGCCCGAAAGCCTTCCCAGGCGCATCACTGCATTTTTGAGTACGTCTATTTCTCACGTCCGGACAGTAAGATTTTTGGAGAGAACGTAGACAAAATACGACGGAAGTTGGGAAAACTTCTTGCTCAGCAGGCTCCCGTCCGGCCGGACAATGACAAGGAAAAGGTCATTGTGATCAGCGTGCCAGATTCCAGCAACACGGCAACATTGGGGTTTGTCACTGAAAGCGAGGAACAGGGGATTGACGTCAGGCTGGAGATCGGATTGATCAGAAGCCACTACGTGGGCCGGACGTTCATTCAGCCCGATCAAAACAGCCGCGAAATCAAGGTGAAGACAAAGTTCAATACGGTAAAGGGAGTATTGAAAGACCGGAAGGTGGTTATTGTGGATGATTCCATTGTCCGGGGCACAACTTCGCGACAGCTCGTGAAACTCGTCCGGGAGGCAGGTGCAAAAGAGATCCATTTCCGTGTCACGTCCCCACCGATCAAAAATCCCTGTTACTATGGAATGGATTTCCCGAGCAAGGAGGAGTTGATCGCCAATCGGCACAACGGTGATCTTGAAGGAATCCGCCAGGAGCTTGGTGTCGACAGCATCGCCTACCTTTCCCTGGAAAATCTCCTTGAAGCTGCACCCCGCGACGAGGGGCGTCACTATTGCACGGCATGTTTCAGCGGGGAGTATCCGGTTGCAGTGGACCGTGAGACAACGAAGGACGCCAACGACACCTGATGTCGCACGAACGCACATGGACGATCGCAAACACGATCAGCAGTTCCCGGATTTTCCTCCTCGCGCCGCTCGCGTATTGCCTGTTCAGTGATTTTGACAACAACCGCCTGTGGGCCGCAGGGATCGTTGCCACAGGAGCCTTAACGGACTTTGTGGACGGCTATCTTGCGCGCCGACTCCATCAGGTCTCCGATTCCGGGAAGATAATTGATCCTGTGGCCGACAAGGTTGCGGTGGGGGCACTGGCAGCGTTCCTCGTGATCCTTGGGGACATCCCCGTGTGGTATCTTGGAATGGTGCTTGCGCGGGATGTGCTGATCGTGGCAGGTGGATTGTTCATCAGGGCAAGAAAAGGCATTGTTGTGCAATCAAACTGGCCGGGAAAAATCGCGGTGAGCCTCGTCGCTCTATTCCTTATGCTTTCGATCCTGCGGATGGAGGAGCTTGCAAGCCTCCTTGAGCTGACGCTGTGGTTGAGTCTTGGGTTTATGATTCTCTCTCTCGTGGTGTACGCCCAGCGCTTGTTTATTGGAAAAAGAATGAACGAAGGGGAGAGCGCATGGTCGGAACATTGATGGGAAAAATGACCTCGGGTCTGACAAGGACCCGCGATTCACTTCTTGGGGGCATTCAGCGACTCATGAAATCAAGAGGGACGATCGATGAGGAGCTTCTGAGGGAAGTCGAACACGCGCTGATCGCAGCCGATATAGGGACAGGGGCCACGGCACAATTGATTCAGAATATCAAAAGGCGCGTGGCAGAGGAGCGATATGTATCAACAGAAGAATTTACCGCGTTGCTCAAAGATGAAGTGGCGCGTCTCCTTCTGGCGAATGGGCCGGAGCCTGATGACGGAGAACAAGTCGGCATCCCGAATTCGCCAAGGCCGTATGTGATCATGCTTGTGGGAGTCAATGGATCGGGCAAAACGACGACAATCGGCAAACTCGCCCACCGGTTTGTCTCTGCAGGGCTGAAGGTGCTTGTAGGCGCAGCCGACACGTTCCGCGCAGCAGCAAATGAACAACTCGAGCTGTGGGCGCGTAGAGCGGGTGTCGATATCGTGCAGCAGCAGAAAGGAGCGGACCCGGCGTCGGTTGCGTTCGACACCGTCCAGTCGGCTCGTGCACGCGGATATGACGTTGTGTTAATCGATTCCGCCGGAAGGCTTCATACAAACACGAATCTTATGGAAGAGCTTGCCAAGATCCGGCGTGTAGTCGATAAAGTGATGCCTGGGGCGCCACACGAAGTCCTCTTGGTGCTTGACGCAGGCACCGGCCAAAACGGTCTTCAACAGGCAAAGCTTTTTTCCAAGGCCGTGGGCGTAACCGGTGTCGTCCTTACGAAGCTTGACGGAACGGCTAAGGGTGGAATTGTCCTCGCCGTGGGCACCGAGCTTGGCATTCCGGTCAAATATGTCGGTGTTGGGGAGAATGCTGAGGATCTTCAGCCTTTTCATCCTCGCGTGTTCGTCGATGCCCTCTTTGCCCCGACCTGATGAGGAACCTGTGAAGCTGACGTTTTCAACATTTGACCTGAAACTGAAATACACATTCACGATCTCAAGAAGTTCCCGCGATGTCTCACCCATTGTTCTCGTGGAAGTGGAACATGACGGGATCACAGGGCTTGGAGAGGCATCACCGACCCGACGATACGGAGAGACCATTGAGACCGTCACGGCATTTCTCCGGTCATTGGATTTGTCTCGGTATGACTCGCCGTTCGATCTTGAGGCCATCATGACAGATGTTGACGCAAAGGCTCCCGGAAATACGTCGGCCAAAGCGGGAATCGATATTGCTCTCCACGACTGGATTGGAAAGAAACTGAATATTCCTCTCTATCGGTACTGGGGATTGGACAGGTCAAAAACCCCATTCACGTCGTTGACGATCGGCATCGATCAACCGGAAGTGATCGAGCAAAAAGTTCGGGAAGCGGAAGAATATCCTGTCCTCAAAGTCAAACTGGGGGGCTCCAATGACGAAGAGATCATGAAGACCATCCGTCATGTGACAAAGAAAACGCTCCGGGTGGATGCAAATGAGGGTTGGAAGACGAAAGAGATTGCACTGGAGAAGATCAAATGGCTTGAGCAGGAAGGCGTGGAGTTTGTTGAACAGCCCTTGCCCGCGAGAGATCTTGCGGGTACGGCATGGTTGCGGGAACGGGTGAATCTTCCACTTGTTGCCGATGAGAGCTCCCTTCGGTTAGATGATGTTCCGGGATTGCGGGGCGTGTTTGACGGGATCAACATCAAGCTCATGAAGTGCGCGGGGCTTCGCGAGGGCATGCGGATGGTTGCAGCTGCCAGGGCGTGCGGGTTGAAAATCATGGCAGGCTGCATGATTGAGAGCTCGGTAGCGATTTCGGCGGCCGCGCAACTCTCGCCCCTGATCGACTGGGCAGACTTGGACGGGGCTGTGCTGACAACCAACGATCCATTTGACGGCGTGACCATCGCTCAGGGTCGGCTGTTGCTCCCCGAGAGACCGGGGATCGGGGTTCAGAAGCGGAGATGAACGATGTTTTTCAAGCGTCCAGGCATCCGACGGTTCGAATATCTTCCGAGGTACTATGATCCGGAAAGAGATCCGAGGGAACAATTTAAAAGGAAGTTTGAGAGTAATCGGCGAATGCGCGGCCGATCACGGACATCTCTCCTCCGATGGATCCTCGTGTTTCTTCTCGTTGTCTATGCGTACCTGTATCTGAGTGGACTCTTGCGCTAATGGCGGCGAAAATCCATATCCTCCGAAGCGACCTCGCGAATAAAATCGCGGCGGGTGAGGTTGTGCAACGACCCTCGTCCGCGGTCAAGGAACTTATCGAGAACTCGCTTGATGCGGGAGCCCGCACGATCTTTGTCCGCATCGAAGACGCCGGAAAATCGGTGCTTCAGGTGGTCGATGATGGTGAAGGGATGTCGGAAGAGGACGCGAGGCTGTCATTTCGTCGGCATGCGACAAGCAAGATCAGTCTCCCGGAGGATCTTGAGAACATCCGGACGTTGGGATTTCGCGGCGAAGCACTTGCATCTGTCGGAGCCGTTGCCCGTGTGGAGTTGAAGACGAGAACGGTTGATGAGGATGTCGGGACGCTCGTGAGGGTCGAGGGAGACGAAATCAGGGAGGTCTCCCGCACGGCCTGTGAGCGCGGAACATCCGTGGTCGTGAAGAACCTCTTTTACAATACCCCCGCAAGGCGGAATTTTCTCAAGTCCCAGCAAACAGAGCGAAAACAGACGAGTGACGTGGTGACGAGGATGGCTCTGGCATATCCACAGGTGTCGTGGCACTATGTGAGCGACGAGGAAACTCTGCTGAACCTTGCGCCTGCATCGTTCGAGGAGCGGGTATGCGACATTGTCGGGAAAAAGCAGTTTGAACAACTTGTTCGGGTTCAGGAGAAAACGGACTATGTGAGCATCGACGGATACATTGGCAGGCCGGATTTTGGACGGAAGAGCAGGACGGATCAGTTCCTCTTCCTGAACGGACGATATATTGTCAATCGCGCCATCAATCATGCGGTTTTCCAGGCGTACGAACATCTGCTGGTCAAAGGCTCGTTTCCGTTTTTCATTCTGCGACTGACCGTTGACCCCCGCAATGTTGACGTCAATGTCCACCCCTCAAAACTCGAAGTGAAATTTGAAAACGAATCCAACATGTACCGGCTTGTATTGTCCGTGATCCGAAAAACACTGGCGTCCAATGATCTGGTGCCTGCGATGGAAATGGCGGGAGTGGAGGCAGGCGGAGGAATCGACGCACGACTCCGGTTCGGCGGAAGCCAGGATGCACCGGATCCAATGGCAATCCCCGGTCAAATTGACCTCGATCAACTTTTTCAGCGGGCCCGTTACGCGCCGGAAGGTGTGGCTGTGAATTCGCTCACGCCCATTCTTCGGAGAGAGCCGGTGGAACGGATCGTCGCGCAGGAGGCCGAACAGGGTGGAGGGCACGAGGGAAGGGCGATCTGGCAGGTGCATAACAAGTATATTCTCTCCCAGATCAAGACCGGCATCATGATCGTCGATCAGCATGTTGCCCACGAACGAATCTTATACGAGCGGGCGCTGGCAAGTTTTGAGAATAATCTCCCTGCATCGCAACAGTTGCTGTTTCCGCAGACCGTCCAGCTGACGCCCGGAGACTATTCGCTTGTCCGGGATCTGCTGCCCCATCTCGAAACGCTCGGATTTGTTCTCAAGCCTTTCGGGAAGCACACGGTCGTGATTGAAGGGATCCCCGCGGATGTGCGTGTGGGAAGCGAGCGAAAGATCCTTCAGGACCTTCTGGATGAATTCAGGAACAACGAGCACCATGCAACGGTGGATGCGCGCGACAACCTTGCAAAATCATTTGCCTGCAAAGCCGCGATCAAGGCAGGGGACAGATTGACAGTCCAGGAAATGGTTGGCTTGATTGATCAATTGTTTTTGACTACCATGCCGTATGTCTGTCCCCATGGCAGACCTGTCGTCGTAAAGATTTCGCTCGATGAGCTCGATAAGCGTTTTGGGAGAACATAGAGTGTTCAGGACGGAGATGAATCATGAAGATTGACCAGACCAAAATCGGTGAAGCGCGGAAACGCTGGGAAGATCGGGTGCGATCCAATGGCCGGATGCGCGAAGTAAAGTTCACGACGGTGAGCAGTGAACCGATCGAAATGTTGTACACCCCTGAGGATGTGGCCGGAATGGACTTCCTGCGGGACATTGGATACCCTGGTGAATTTCCCTTTACCCGCGGGATCCACGCCACAATGTACCGCGGCAGGTTGTGGACTATGCGCCAATTTGCGGGATTCGGAACACCGGAAGATACCAACGCGCGCTACCACTATCTGCTCGACCACGGCCAGACTGGCCTCTCGGTCGCATTCGATCTACCCACGCTCATGGGCCGGGATGCCGATGACCGCCTCTCAGAGGGTGAGGTGGGGATCTGCGGCGTTTCCGTCAGCTCGCTGGCGGACATGGAGATTCTGTTCCGCGGAATCGATCTTGGAGCCATTTCGACGTCCATGACGATCAACGCCCCCGCAGCCATGGTGATGTGCTTCTATCTGGCCGTGGCCGAAAAGCAGGGCGTGGACTTTAAGAAGCTGCGCGGTACGATTCAGGCGGATATCCTCAAGGAGTATATCGCTCAGAAAGAATGGATCTATCCGCCCGCACCCTCGATGAGGCTGATTATCGACATGTTCGAGTACCTCGGGACCGAGGCTCCGCAATGGAATCCGATCTCAGTCAGCGGCTATCATATCCGGGAGGCGGGTTCAACCGCGGCCCAGGAACTTGCGTTCACGCTTGCGGACGGATTCGCCTACGTCGAAGCGGGAATCCAGCGCGGTCTCAACGTCGACGAGTTTGTTCCCCGGATTTCGTTCTTCTTCAATTCACACATCGACTTCTTTGAAGAGATCGCCAAGTTCCGGGCTGCCCGAAGAATCTGGGCGCGTCGGATGAAAGACAAATATGGCGTGAAAAATCCCAAATCATTAACCCTGCGATTTCACACCCAGACCGCCGGATGCTCCCTCACTGCACAGCAGCCGGAGAACAACATCATCCGGACCGCCTATGAGGCCCTTGCGGGTGTATTGGGAGGCACGCAGTCCCTCCATACAAATTCGATGGATGAAACGCTTGCGCTGCCCTCGGAAAAGGCGGTGACAATTGCACTGCGAACACAACAAATCATGGCCTACGAGACCGGGGTTGGCAATACCATTGATCCGCTC
>JACQPU010000281.1 GCA_016207365.1 Ignavibacteriales bacterium
CAGATCGTCGAGCCGACGAACTTGAATCCGCGCTTCTTCAAATCGCTGCTCATCGCGTCGGATTCCTTTGTTTGTGCCGGAATTTGCTTCATGCGCCTCCAGTGATTCACGAGAGGTTTCCCTCCCACGAATCGCCAAATATAGCGGTCAAATGAACCAAATTCCTTCTGAATTTTCAGAAACGCCCGGGCATTCGTCACCGCCGCCTCGATTTTCAGCCGGTTGCGGACAATGCCGGGATTTCTGAGAAGAGATTGGATCTTTGATCTTGAGTATCTCGAAATCTTCACCGGATCAAAGCCATCAAGCGCTCTCCGGTAGTTTTCGCGCTTTTTCAGAATTGTAATCCAGCTTAATCCGGCCTGGGCGCCTTCGAGGATGAGCATTTCAAAAAGCCTTTGATCGCCATGAACGGGTTGTCCCCACTCGCGGTCGTGATAGCGAACATAAAGGGGATCGGAACCAGACCAGGGACAGCGGGAAAGGGGCTTAGGCGACACAGGAACGTGAGAAATGAGGAGTGAGATGTGAAATGTGAGATGGAGAAGTTAGTCCTTCACAAAATGCCGCTCAAGGAAGAATGGATCGCTGAAGTAGGTCCTTTTCCAGTCTGGATTAACGCGATCGAGCAGTAATGCCTCTGCTGCTCCAAAGGCGTAGAACGATTCGCGACGCGTCTCTTTAAGCGACATTGTCCGCAGTCGCACCAGCATTGCTCGACGTAAATTCCGGGCCTCCTGAGAAAAAGCAACATAATCATTGAGCGATTGAAACGCCTCGGTTGGCTCGTACACCTTCCCCAGGAGCTCAGCCATGACAATTTCTGTATAGCGCGCCACACCTTCCTGCCAGAGCTGAAACGAAAGATACCGGTACGCGCTGTCCGGAAGCATTTCCTTGAATTCTTTTCGCCGGGCCAGGTATCTGTTGAGCTCGAACGTAAAGACGGGATTCTCGGTAAGGAGCGTTTCCCTCAGCTTCCGCGCCAGAAGGTTGAATTGGCGATACACTTTCACGGTGTCATAGGGAAAGGGAAAATTCAGCATCCACATGCCGGATTGATCGCCCTGGCTGAGATCAAGACGGCCAACATTGAGCGTATAGTCGGGTTGGTTGTACTGAAGTTGATGAAACCGCTCGTGCATCATGGTGATGACCCATCGGCTGGATGTTTTGGCTTCGGTGTTCTCAGCCTGCCCGATGACGATTGTGGAAATCCTGCCGACTGCAGGAAATGTGGCGAGAAGAGTCGGCTCGAACACCCTCTCCCGATAGAAAACCCTACTTTGAAGCAGTGAATCGAATCCGAGCGGAAGGAAATCTTTGGCTGGTCGCGGATGCCGGATGAGAAACTCGTAGTCCCGGGTTACAAGGAGCACCGCAAACGGCGGCTCGTTCCATCCAGTCCAGATTGTTTCTCCCAGTTCGCGGGAGATCCGAAATACTTCGGCCACGCGAATTCTGTCCGTCTCCGGAAGGGCCGGCTGACTTCTGGCCGAAGCGAAGAAGAAACAAAAGCAGATGATCGGAGAAGCTTTCATTTGCCTGATGGGCTAAAAGAATTCCCCGGCTCCTTACCGGGGAACTCGTCATTGCCGCCACTCAGTGTGGGTTTTTTCAGATACCAACCATGAAGGAAACCGAAATCACAAGGGATTGCCCAGCATCGAACGTCTCATTTCGGATTTCCTCAAATATGAATGTCCAAATCTCGACATCTCCTGCAGAACGTTTTTATGACGGACCGGAAGCGGTATCCCGCGTGTCCGGTGTCCGATCTTTCTTTGAAAGATTCTGAATTCCTTCGCCGAGTCCGGCACCAAGCAAAGAAAGTCCGAAAATGGCAATAAGAAAGACCAAAAGCGGACCTAAGTCCAGACGCACAGCAAATCCTTTAAGAACATTGACGACCTGAATTCCGGTATACCAGAGAATAGTGATCAGCCCGCCTGCAACGGCAGGTTCCCAGATCGTAACCCCTTTTGACAAAAACCCCGCCAGTCCGGAAATCACGACGACGCCCGCGAACATCCATCCGCCGATAACCTTAAAACCTAACTCTCCGCGAATAGTTGAGGCAATTGCCAAGGGAACAAAATACAACACAACGAACATCCCAAGTGTGATCCAGACCCACTTCCATTGAAAGCGATATGCGCCGTTCGACGCGCCGTTTACTGTGGCCTTTTCCAAGGCTTCCTCCGAATCCAGGGTTCCCAGTGGATTCCGATCCTCCTGGATACAACAACGCCTGCCGAGGGGCAGGCGTTGGGACCGGGTGGCTTACTTGTTAACAACCAGACATCCGGCAATCATGTCGTGCAGCGCCTGTTTCTTTTCAGTAAACGCTGCCATGATGAAGCCGATGTAGAGGATGAGGCCTGAAAGAATCTTTCCAAAGTACCGGCCGGTGGCTCTGCCGAATGTAAGCCGATTCCCGTTGAGATCGGTGACGATGATTCCCAGCGCCATCTTTCCCAGCGTGGCTTGCTTTGCGGATGACTCCATCAGAGCAAAGTACAGCCAGCCCGACACACCGATGACAACCCAAAGCATCATCGATGCGCCGATGATCATCGCGGCCATCCCTGCAGCAGCCTCATCATCCATGGTCATCATGTCCTCCTGGGAATATTCCATCGAACTTGCTCCGATGCCGATGAGGCCGAGAACTGGCAAGATGATGATCCAGCACGCAACGCCGATGATCAGGGCGTCGATGAGGTAGGCGGCAAACCTCTTCCAAAATCCTGCGTAGGTCATACAATCCTCCCTGATTGTGGGACAAGCAGTGGGTTATGGGTTATTGGTGCCCATGATACGATTTTGCGTGCTTGGACGCAAGGGACATTTTTTGCGGTTACCGGAGCAGGAGCATGGGACGGGATAACACCCGCCCCTCGTTGCCTTGAACGGTAAGCCGGCTGAAATACACGCCCGTTGGAAGCCCAGCCGTCTCCCATATCACTCGATGATTTCCGGCATTCAATGGTCCCTCAACCAGCCTGACAACATGAGCTCCGAGGATCGTATAAACTGACAGTGACACATGTCCGGCAGAAGGCAGGGAAAATGAAATATGCGTTGAGGAGTTGAAGGGATTGGGATAATTCTGATTGAGGACGAAGCTGGCGGGCACATCCATTTCGCTGATGACTGATGTAACTGTTGAGGGAAATTTGAGGATGGTACCGGGAAAAGCGCAAGCGTAGAGTTCTCCGGATTCGTCAACGCCGAAGGATGAGATGGAAAACGGAGGAAGTGTGTCAAGGAATGTGACAACGGCGTTTGTTCCGTCATACGCGAGTGAAGCCACGATGCCGCTCACGAAGTCTCCGAAGACATATCTCCCCATCAACTGCTGAACAGTCTGACCGCGATACACGTAGCCCCCAACTACGGATCCTCCGATGTCGCGCCCATAATCCCAGACAGGTAATGTCAATCCGGTCTGATCGCACGATGGCGCGCTGTAACAGAGGCTGCCTTCCATGATCCGCCATCCGTAGTTTTTTCCTTTCTCTATGATGTCGATTTCTTCGCGGGCTGACTGACCCACATCGGCACACCAGAGCGTACCGTTTTCAGCATCAAAGCTGAACCGCCAGGGATTCCGAAATCCGTACGCAAAAATCTCCTCGCGCAGGCCCGACCCGTTTCCGACAAATGGATTGTCGGAAGGAATGCCGTATGGAAGGCTCGTTCCCGGATTATTGACGTCAATGCGGAGGATCTTCCCCAGGAGCGTTGTGAGGGACTGTCCGTTGTTGTGAGGATCTCCTCCTGAGCCGCCATCGCCCACGGCGACGTACAACAATCCGTCAGGTCCAAACGCAAGCTGACCTCCATTGTGATTCGTATATGGCTGTGGAATTTCCAGCAGGATGTACTCAGAGGTGCGATTCGCTGAGTCCGGATTCTCTGTCACTTGGAAGCGCGCGACGACGGTGCGCAACGGGTCAGCGGCCGTGTAGTTGACATAGAAGAACCCGTTGGACGCGTAGCTTGGGTGGAATGCCAGACCGAGGAGACCGAGCTCCGAACCGCTTGCGTAATACACCCTTTCCGTCAGATCCAGAAACAGTCTTGAGTTTGTCACTGAAGGAGAATTCTCGAACACTTGGATCCGTCCCTCCTGCTCTACTGCGAAAAGACGATTCAACCCGTCGCCTGCATTCTGCAGATCAACCGGTCCAAACAGAGTGAGGTTTGGAAACGCGTTGATAAGCTTCGCCTGGCTTGTTGCATGAAGGGGAACGACAACGGGAATCGCGAGAACAAAGAGGATCAGCCTCATGTTGTTTACTGCTGTTTACTCTCTGGAAGGTGTGGCACAACCATGAGAACTTTCTCCCTCTCAATTGCCACAGTACCCGCCGGAGCTCCTCGTGGCTTGCGCACGTGTTTGCGAAGCGTCATAGCAACCGGCACGAGGCCGGAGGTTTTCATCTTACTGTAATAAGCGGCAATCGAAGCTGCCTGCTCAATTGCCTTCCTGCTGATTTCTCCCTTCCCTGATCCGGCTCGCAAAACCACATGCGCGCCTCCGGAGCCACGTGCATGAAACCAAAGGTCGTTTGGCCTGGCATGTTTCAGAGTCAACAGATCATTGTTCTCGCTGCTTTTTCCTGCCCAGACTTGAAATCCTCCCTCTACGATAAAGATTCGGAACGGCGGAAGTTCCTTCTGACCCGACGCGGACTTTTTTATCAATCCCTCTTCAACCAGGTCCGCTTTCATTGAGTGCACGAACTCGTCCCACTGGTCCGGTGTGTGCACGCCGCTCAACGTATTGGCAATCGTCTTGAGGCGGTGATAGCGCTCATCGTATCGTTGCTTTCTCGCTGCAGCCTCGGTAAGTGCAGTCCGCGCTTTGCGTGCACGATCAAAAAAGCGCTGCGCATTTTTTGGTCCGGTCAGATGAGGATCAAGAGATATTTCGACGGGCTTACGATCGGGTGAAAAAACGTTCTCCAGTACGACGGTTTTCATCCCTTTTGAAACGGCTTGCGGAATAGCGAGGAGGAGTTTTCCGAACAGTTCGTACTCTGAGGCACGTTCGACGGCCGACATTTCCTTTGCAAGAGCTCCAAGAGTCCGTTCCGTGCGGGAAATCTCCGACTCCAACCTTGCCCTAAGCTCGGATTGTTCCCGACTGGATCCTTTCTGCCTTCGCGTTTCCGCCAGGAAAGCTCTAATGCCCTCGTGAAGTGAATCGTACTCATCAAAGGGGAGATCGTGCGCGAGGTGAAGATTAAGAATCGAAAAATAAACCGGCCGTCCACCTTCCCGATAGACACGCGGAGAAGGCGGCCGCGAGAGCTCGTTCATCAATCCAGCAATTTCCTGATAAAGCCGCGTGAGGTCCGGCGGGCCAATGGCGGCAGCCGGGGTGGGCTCGGGGATCTGTGCGCGATGGAGCACCTCTCGGAGGAGAAGTGATCCGAATAAAGGAAACATCGTCTTGAGAACTGCACCAACGGTGACCTGGCCGATGGAACGAAGGGCGGCATCAAGTTCCTCCTGTGATCGTGGGGAGCGAGGAACATGGGGAGGGTCGAGCACTGTGCCCGTGTGCTGGCGAGGTTGCAGAAATGCATCAATGACTGACCTGTTTCTTGCGAGATAGACGTTTGCCTTCGATCCAAAGAACTGGACAACAAGGGAAAGCCCAGGTTCTGAGGCGGCTTCCGTAAGATCAATCACGATCTCGCGGTCGGCATCCTGGATTTTTACGGAACGGATCGATGAGCCGTGTAGCTGTACAAAGCAATCGCTTGAATTGCGGCGGGCCCTTGAAACGCGGCTGCGAAGATATAATGCGTTGGACGATGGTTCACAGGAGACGATGAGGGATATATCGCCCTCAATCGAGAGAATCAGCTCATTCCTGGATTGGGTGAACGCGGTTTCTATCGCTCTTCCAGCCGAACGATTCTGAAGATCGGCGGCAAGGTGTCGGAGAGTGAAATAATTGCTGATCATGGCGGAAAGGTAGGAAATTTCGACGCAAATGCAAAGATGGTGTGTGCATAACAACGTGAAGAAGATGTTCAAAAGTTGTAGTTGCTGGACCTGGCAAATCTTCGTACATTATGATCAAGAAATCTCCAACACGATGCAAAGGCGGACTCCTTGATCCTCAGCATGACCGGCTTCGGACGAGCCGAAGTAACGATGAATGGCATCTTGTGCGCTGTCGAGGTGCGAAGTGTGAACAGCCGATTTCTTGAGGTTGTTGCACGCCTCCCGCGGACACTGACGCATCGCGAAACGGATCTGAAGGAGCTCGTTCGAACTCATGTAAGTCGGGGCAAGATATCGATGTCGATTGCGATTGAAAAGGGGCAGAACGGCCTTCCCCTTTCGATCAACACAGCGGCGGCGAAATCCTACTACAAGCTGCTGAATCAACTCCGGAAGGCGGTGAACATCCGGGAACAAGTAAAACTCGAGCACCTTTTGAAATTCTCGGAGGTCCTTGAGGCAGCGGAAACCAGCGAGTCCGACGAACAAGAGTGGGGCGTGGTTCGCAGTGCGGTGCAAAAAGCACTTGAGGCGCTGAATCAAATGAGGGCGCAGGAGGGGAGAGAACTTGCGAAGGACCTGACCGCGCGTGTCGAATGGATGGAGAAAACGCTCGCTGAAATCGAGGAGAGTTCACGCAAAAAGATTCCGGAAGAGCGGAAAAGATTGGAAGAGCGACTCCGCCTGCTTGCGTCGGACAAGGCGATCATTGATCAAAACCGGTTGGAATTGGAAATGATTCTCCTCGCGGACAAACTGGACGTTACGGAGGAATGCGTCCGCTACAGGAGCCACAACAAGTTTTTTCTCGAAGCTTTGGCAAAAGGGGAACCCGCCGGTCGTACACTTTCGTTTCTCGTTCAGGAAATGAACAGGGAAGCCAATACGATTGGCTCAAAAGCTAACGACGCGGAGGTTTCGCATCTCGTAGTCCGTCTGAAGGAGGAACTTGAGAAGATCCGCGAACAGGTGCAGAACATCGAGTAGGAATGCCAGGCCATCTGATCGTCATTTCTGCCCCCAGCGGTTCCGGCAAGACCACGCTTGCGAGGGCGATCATGAAATCCTTCCCTTCGATCGTCTTTTCGGTGTCTGCGACGACCAGGCCGCGGCGGGGTACGGAAGTTGACGGAAGAGACTACTATTTTCTCAGTCGCGAGGAATTCGAAAAACGGATACGCGAGGGACGACTCATCGAGTGGGAGGAAATCTACGGAAATCTCTACGGAACCCTTCGATCAGAAGTCGACCGTGCGCTCGAGAACAGTCTTGCGATGTTGTTTGATGTTGACATCAAGGGCGCCCTCTCGATCAAGCGGCAATATCCGCAGGCAGTCCTTATTTTTATCAGACCGCCGGGTATCGAGGCTCTCAATCAACGTCTGAGGGCGCGTCAGACGGAGGATGAGGCGACGTTGCGTCGGCGGCTTGAGCGCGTTCCCCTGGAGCTGGAACTGGGAACCCGTTGTGATTATCAGGTTGTCAATGACGATCTCGAGAAGGCCATTGCAGAGGTGGAACACATTGTCATGTCACGTACGAATCTTGAACCAATTCATTCATCATAAGGAGGTACACCGGTGGCGGTCAAACCGATAGATATTCAACAGGTTAATCCAGACGTCGGAGGAATCTACGAGGCGATTATTGTGGCGGCCCGGCGCGCGCGGCAGATTCATAACGATATCCGCATCGAGCTCAATCAGCAGCTGGAAACACTGGCACAGTTGACGACGACCGTGGATCCCGAGGAAGAAGTTGACGTGAGCGCCAACCCCGATCAGCTCAAGATCAGTTTGGAATTCGAGAAGCGGCCAAAGGCCACCGAATACGCACTGGATGAGCTGATGCAGGGCAAACTCGAATGGCGGCGCAAGGAAGAAGAGCAACCGGTCGAGAAGGAAGCGCCTGAGCCTGACGACGCAGAATAGAACGTACACGTGATGCTCAAAGGGAAGAACATCGTGTTGGGGGTGACCGGAGGCATCGCCGCGTACAAATCCTGTTATCTTGTCCGGGAGTTGAAGAAAGCAGGAGCGGCAGTGAAGGTCGTTATGACTGATGCTGCAACAAAGTTCGTCTCTCCCCTCACATTCTCGACATTGTCCGAGAATGAAGTGGCGGTTGATCTCTGGAACAGAGATCAAAGCACCTCCTCGGAAATCGGAACGCGGCATATTGATCTGGCGCAATGGGCCAATCTTCTCCTTATCGCTCCGGCCTCGGCCCACACCGCGGCAAAATTAACCTACGGTCTTGCCGACAATCTTTTGACCGTCATTGCCCTCGCCGCACGCTGTCCGCTTGTCCTTGCTCCTACAATGGATGCGGACATGTTTCTGAACGACACTACACAACGTAATCTGGCCGTGCTCAGGGAGCGCGGCGTTTTTGTCATCCCGCCAGTCGAAGGTGAGCATGCGAGCGGACTTGTCGGTCCGGGGAGGCTGCCCGAGATTGAGGTGATTGTCCGCTTCGTGGACGACGTCCTGGATCGGACGTACGAGGATTTCCGCTCTGTTTCCGTTCTGGTGACCGCCGGGCCAACATTTGAGCCCATCGATCCCGTGCGCTACATTGGCAACCGTTCTTCGGGAAAAATGGGATTTTCCCTTGCCCGCGCCGCCGCGCAGCGCGGAGCAACGGTAACCTTGGTGACGGGACCCGTGCATCTTGAAACTCCGAGACACGTTCGCCGTGTGAACGTGGAAACCGCCCAACAGATGCACAACGCCGTTGTTAAGGAGGCACCCTCCGTTGATGTTGTGGTGATGGCGGCAGCTGTGGCGGATTATGCGCCTGCCGAACCAGCACCGGCCAAAATCAAAAAGGAAACAGGAAAGCTCGAGGCGATCAGGCTGATCAACACGATTGACATCCTGAAATCGCTTGGAGAGAAGAAGAAGAAAAGTACAACCCTTGTCGGTTTTGCGCTGGAAACAGAGAATGAACTGGATAATGCGCGCGGCAAACTCCAGGCGAAAAACGCCGACATGATCGTTCTCAACAGCCTGAACGACGAAGGGGCGGGATTCGAAAGCGAGACCAACGTGGTAACGATTCTGACCCGCGATGGCAAGACGGAACGGCTTCCACGCCAGCCGAAACTTGATGTTGCCAACGCGATTCTCGATCGCGTCCGCGCAATGCGGTAAGCCCCATCACTCTTTCAGCACAATCGTGTCCTCTGATCGCGATCAGTTTGAGCGCCTTTTGTCTGATGTTCGGAGATTCCTGAGTCAGCAACAGGAAGTGTATGGGGACTTATTGTTTCCGGGAACGCAACCGGCGCATTCCCGCTCCGATGCCGGGGATGGAGGCAACGTGACCAAAAAAGGCGATGGCACATCCGAAGAGGAACTCTTTCCGGACATACCGGCTTCCCGGGCCCCAGGGAGCGTGAGGACGGAGTTTCCAAAGGAAGATTGGGTTGGAACAGAGGATCTTGAGGCACTGAACCACATGATCTGTACCTGCCTCAAGTGCTCCCTCGGTCAAACCCGGACGAAGTTCGTATTTGGTGTGGGGAATCCGCAGGCGGATCTTGTCCTCGTGGGCGAAGCACCTGGGGCGGATGAAGATGCCCAGGGCGAGCCGTTTGTGGGACGAGCCGGTCAGCTTCTTAACAAGATTCTGGAAGCAATCCGGTTCAGGAGAGAAGACGTCTACATCTGCAACATCCTCAAGTGCCGTCCACCCAACAACAGAGATCCGCTCCCGGAGGAAGTGAACTTGTGTGAACCGTACTTGTGGAAACAGCTTGAACTGATCAAACCCAAGCTGATTCTGTGCCTCGGACGGATCGCAGCCCAGTCGCTGTTGAAAACAACGGAGTCCTTGTCGTCCCTCCGTGGCAAGGTGCATGATTATCGCGGAATCAAGCTGATGGTCACATATCACCCGGCGGCGTTGCTGCGGAATCCAAATTGGAAGAGGCCGGCATGGGAAGACGTGCAGAAGGTTCGAAAGCTCTACGACGAATTGACGACAAACAGATAGGATCTGACTCCGATGAGGAGGCAGTGGGAATCAAAGGAGAGTACTATGGCAGAGGCGAAGAGAATCTTTGATCTGAATACAGGTGATCTCACCTCAGCTGCTGCGCGCGTGCCGCCGCAGGCTGTCGACGTGGAAATGGCCGTCCTCGGGGCCATGTTGATTGAAAAAGAGGCGATTGCGAAGGTCCTCGAGGTTCTCGATGAGTCGGCGTTCTATAAGCCGGCACATCAGCAGATTTTTGCAGCCATCGTCAGCCTCTTTGAGCGCAGCGAACCCGTTGATCTTATTACGCTCATCGATGAATTGCGCCGGCGCGGTCAGCTCGAAGCGATTGGAGGAGAACTCTATCTCACCGAACTGACCACCAAGACAGCTTCATCGGCAAACATCGAATTCCACGCCCATATTGTCCTCGAAAAGGCCCTGATGCGTCAACTGATCGCTTCTTCATCGGAGGTCATCAGCCGCGCGTACCGTGAGACTGAGGATGCCCTCGAGCTGCTCGATGAAGCCGAACAGAAGATTTTTCGGATCTCCGAACAGCGGATGAAAAAGACGTTCGTGTCGATGAACACTGCCGTACACAGCACGATGGAACTGCTGGAAAGCATTCACGGTAAGCACAGTGGAATCACGGGAGTCCCCGCGGGGTTTACGGAATTGGACAACCTTACGGGGGGATTTCAGAAGTCGGACCTCGTCATCGTTGCGGGACGTCCGAGTCAGGGAAAGACGGCACTCGTGCTGTCTGTGGCCCGAAATGCCTCCGTTCTGCACAACGTTCCGATCGGCTTTTTCAGCTTGGAAATGTCCACACAGCAACTTGTGATGAGGTTGATTTGTGCCGAAGCACGCGTGGATGCGCACAGCGTTCGTACGGGCCGTTTGCCCGAAGATGAATGGCGGAAGCTCAGTACGAGTGTCGGCCGCCTCTACAAGGCCAAGATCTTCATTGACGACACACCGGCGCTGGGAATTCTCGAACTGCGGGCAAAAGCGCGCCGGCTGAAGGCAGAGCATAATGTGGGGCTGATTGTTGTGGACTATCTCCAGCTCATGCAGGGTCCAAAAAATGCACAGAGCCGCGAGCAGGAAATCTCTACAATCTCAAGGTCGTTGAAAGCTCTGGCAAAAGAACTGGGAATTCCAGTCCTGGCGCTCTCTCAGCTGAACAGGGCTGTCGAGGCACGGGGAGACAAGAGACCTGTCCTCGCGGATTTGCGGGAATCCGGAGCGATCGAGCAGGATGCAGACGTGGTGTTGTTTGTGCATCGTCCGGAAATATACGGCATCGAAAAAGATGAGGACGGAAATCCGACAGAGGGTCTGGCAGAGATCATTATCGGAAAACAGAGAAACGGCCCAACAGGGTCCGTTCGTATGGCTTTCATCAGACAATATGCACGTTTCGAGAATCTCACACGATTCCGGGATCCCGCCTTGGCAGGACTGCCGCCAGGCAACGCCGATGAAGTACCGTTTTAACGCCTTACCATTCCGGTGTAGCCCTTGATGCTGAACAGTTGCCAATGCTCAACGCAGGCACGCACCTGCGATGTGAATTCCATTGATCTGCTCAGATGAACCGAAGAGATTTTTGTAAACTCAGCGTTCTTGGTGTCACGAGTGGGCCGTTGTGGAGCCTTTTGCCCTCCGCGCGACAACAAGGTGACGACGAAGAAATCTGTCGCCAGAAATTTTCCCTTGCCGTCTCTCTTTCACTGCAGGCGAGGCCTATTCAGGAAGTGATCATACAGATGGGAGTTTCATTCCTCGGGACGGAATACGTTGCGCGTACTCTTGAAGTGCCGGGTCCTGAACGTCTGATCGTGAATATGCGCGGCCTGGATTGTGTTTCATTCTATGAGAATGCCCTTGTCCTGGCGCGATGTATCAAGAAGGGCACAATGACGTTCGTGAATTATCGGGATGAACTGAAGTTCATTCGCTATCGCGGTGGGGTCATCGACGGATACTCCAGTCGCCTGCATTACACATCGGATTATTTCTATGATAACGAGAAGAAAGGCGTTTGGTCGGATATAACACGTAGTCTTGGCGGTATTCCGTACCGGAAGACAATTAAATATATGTCCACACATCGCGACCAGTACAGGCAGCTTAGGGAAAATCCGGCAAATCTTGAAGCGATCCGAAAGATTGAAGAAGAGATTACCCGCAGGGAAAAATACTTCATTCCGAAGGATAACGTCGCAGAAATCGAATCGGGCATGGTCGGCGGGGATATCGTCGGAATCACGACTGACATCGAGGGCTTGGATGTACTCCACACGGGAATTCTTGTTCGGCAGGGTGCCCGCCTGCACCTTCTCCACGCTCCTGCCGGAGGAAAAAAGGTTGAGGTCTCCGAAAAGGATTTTCCGGAGTATCTTACACGGAACAAGAGGTACACAGGGGTCATGATTGTGAGGCCTGGGGAGCCGCGCGGATAAATGACCCGAGAGGAGCATTCAGGTGGCGCCGGGAACGGAGAAGATCCATCTGATTCAGGGTGATATTACCCGCGTGAAAATTCAGGCAATCGTCAATGCGGCGAATTCATCGTTGCTTGGAGGCGGAGGTGTCGATGGGGCCATTCATCGGGTGGCTGGGCCTGAGCTGCGGGAAGAGTGCAGGAAACTTGGCGGATGCGAAACTGGCGATGCAAAAATCACGAAGGGCTACCGGCTCCCCGCCCAATGGGTGATCCACACGGTGGGTCCTGTCTGGAGGGGTGGAGAACACGGGGAAGATGAACTTCTTGCCTGGTGTTATCGGAGGTGTTTCGACCTCGTCCGGGAACTCAATATTACCGAAATTGCGTTTCCATCAATTAGTACCGGAGCATACGGATTTCCGGTTGACCGCGCATGCAGAATTGCCCTTCGGGAGATTGCGCGGGCCGGGGCCGAGCTCGACAGACTTCATCGCGTCCTGGTTGTGTGTTTTGACGCTGGGACGTTGAACGAATATCAAGCGACTTTGAGAGAAGTATTGTCAGGAACCAAGGATCCGAGGACCAAGAACCAAAACCAATAACGAATAATCAACCAATGCTTCTCACATTCTTCGCAAGCATTCTCCTCAGCAGCATTTCTCACACCTCGTTTCCTCAGCAGCCCATTCTCAGCCCGAGGGATTCAACTGAAATAATTATCAAAGGAAAGAAAATCAGTGTGAACTATGGGCGACCGTCGATGAGGGGAAGAACAATTATGGGTGGGCTTGTGCCCTACAACAAGGTCTGGCGAACAGGTGCGAATGAAGCGACCGCGTTTGAGACGGAAACAGACCTCGAGTTTGATGGAGTAGTTTTACCGCGCGGATCATATACGCTTTACACGCTTCCCTCGGCAGGCCCATGGAAGCTTATCATCAACAAACAAACGGGTCAATGGGGAACCGTGTACAATCCGGAGCTCGATTTTGCCCGACTTCCCATGAAAAAGGAACCGCTGAAGAACCCTGTTGAAACCCTGACTATCTCCTTCCGCCGGAACGGTACAGATGGCGTTGTTCTCGTTCTCGAATGGGAGTACACCATCCTCTCAATTCCATTCAAAGTTTTAAACAACAACACTCACCAATCAAAATCGAAACTGTAATGGTGACGAAAATCACGGTTCGAAACAACAGGAGTCTTCGGATTGAAGGCGATTTCGAAATCGTCGATGAAGAAGGCAACAGGTTTGATCTTTCGGGACGAACGGCCATTTCCCTCTGTCGTTGTGGACACAGCAAGGACAAACCGTTTTGCGATGGGAGCCACAGGGAGGCAGGATTCCAATCGCAAGTGAAAGCCCGCGCTCTTCCTCCGCTAAAGTAACGGGAACTCAACGCCGAGGGCGGAACGGTTACCGAGTTGTGCTGGCGCTTTCCGATCGTTGCCGGAGAATTTCGTAGAGAAATACCGCGCTGGCGCTTGCCACATTCAACGAATCTACCGCGTTGCTCATTGGAAGGGATACAGCTGTGTCACAGGCCTCAAGCACCTTCTTTGAGATTCCTTCTCCCTCGCTCCCGAACACAATGCAACAATCTTCCTGAAAATGGATTGACTGATCCAAGCGTTGTGCTGCACCTGGATGAGCTGCAACGACCGTAACGCCAAATTCCTTCCGGAGGGTCCGCAAGACCTTATCAAGCCGTTCTTCAGGCACAACCGGAAGCCGAAAGACAGCTCCCATGGAGTTTCGGACAGCCCTGCGGAGATACGGACTGGCGGAGGTTTCTCCGACCAGAAGTGCCTGAACTCCGAACGCGGCGCAATTGCGAACGAGAATCCCGATGTTCTCCGCATTGGTCAGGCCATCGACTGCGGCGAGCAGCAAGGACCGAGGAAGAGTTGGCAGGAGCGAGCGAAGGGATACCGGAGGCGGAACAACTCCAAGCGCCATGATGCCCTGGTGGAGATGGTAGCCAACAATATCTTCCACGACGTTCTTCGGGGCAACGTAAACCAAAGGCACGCGGGATTCAAGGGTCGGACGAAGGAGATCAAGCCAGTGCGGAGTGAGAAGCAGTGAGCGGACGGTGAGTGTGCTATTGAGAAGTCGTCTGACAACTTTCTCTCCTTCAGCGATAAAGATTCCCTGCCGGTAATGTTCCTCGGGCCGGCGAAGCGTGCGATACGGCTGGAGCTGTGGAAGATCCAGGGATATTATTTCAACGATGGATAGCATTGCGCCATGGCAAAAATACCGGTTCTGCCTTCATGAAGCAACCGCACCCACCTGTAACACGACCCCGCCTTGTCATTCTCGGAACGGGCTTTGGTGCGTTCAGCGTGATCAAGCGAATCAATACGCGCGTTTTTGATATAACGGTGGTGAGCCCTCGGAATCATTTCCTCTTCACACCACTCCTCCCAAGCACGACGGTCGGCACTATCGAATTCAGGAGCATTATCGAGCCCGTTCGCATCGCGCGGCCTGAGACTCGGTATTACCATGCAGAATGTGTTGGCATTCACCAGCGCCGGCGGGAAATTCGCTGCAAGGGTATGTTGGACGGGCGCAGGTTTGTGCTACCCTATGATTATCTTGTGATTGCCGTCGGCTCTTCGATTGCCACCTATGATGTTCCCGGAGTTCGCCAGCACGCTTTGTTTCTCAAGGAGCTGTCCGATGCACGCGCGATCCGGCAGAAGATCATCGAATGTCTCGAACAGGCTTCGCAGCCCAACATTCCTCCGGACGTACGGAAGCGGCAGCTTCATTTCGTGGTTGTGGGGGGAGGACCCACCGGCGTGGAATTCCTGGCCGAGATGCATGATTTTGTCGTCAAGGATCTTCGCAAATCGTTTCCGACTGTGGTGGGGGATGTGAAGCTCACGCTTCTCGAGGCAACCGAGGAGATTCTTGGTGGTTTTGACGGCGCCCTGCGGGCGTATACGAGGAAGGTATTCAAGCGACAGCGAATCGATGTGCGAACAAGATCTCCGGTGGCAAGAGTCGGGCGCACGCACATCGTGCTCCGGGACGGCACGGTGATCCCATTTGGACTTGCGGTTTGGTCAGGCGGGATCGGTCCGACAGATCTTGCCCGGACGTTGCCGTTTCCGCGGGACAGTGCATCGAGAATTGTTGTGGATGAGTATTTACGGATCAAGGAAACCTCGCGACTCTTTGCACTGGGAGATTGTAGTTCGGTCGAGGGAAAACACTATCCGGCCACAGCGCAGGTTGCGCAACAGCAGGGAAAATATCTCGCAAAGGCGCTTGAATCTTATGCGCGAGGCCTGCTTCCCGTGCCGTTCCGGTACAAATCTTACGGTATGCTTGCGTATATTGGGGAGGGCAAGGCGCTGGCCGATCTTGAGTCCGTGAAGGGAAGAGGATTCGCCGCGTGGGTGTTTTGGCGCTCGGTGTACATCACCAGGCTCGTAAGCGTAAAGAACAAGATTCTTGTTCTGTTTGACTGGATGAAAACATTTATCTTCGGCAGGGATATCAGCAGGTTCTGAGAGACCGGCTGCTCGCTTCATTGACATTTGCCGGAAAACGTGCTATCATAAGCCCTGCCGAATCCGACCTTCAAGGAGTGCCGTCATGAATATCAAGGAAAAGATGCAGGGAGATGTTGCCGTCGTTGTCCTTAAAGGCAACTTGATGGGTGAGCCCGACACAACTGATGTCCGTCAGAAGATCTACAGCCTTCTTCAGGATGAGGTGAAAAAAATCGTGCTTGATCTCGGGAAGGTTAAATGGATCAACAGCTCGGGGCTGGGCGCTCTGATTGCCGCCATGACATCTGTGAAGAATAAGGGGGGGGATCTTCGGCTTGCCAATGTGACCGAGAAGGTCGAGAGCGTCTTCATGATCACACAGCTTATCAAGGTATTCAAGACGTACGAAACCGTCGACCGCGCAGTAGCAAGTTTCAAGTAGTGAAGAACCCAGAGATCATGCTTTTCTAAGATCCAGCAACAACATCCACGTTGGCCGGTAATCACGGTTCCGCTGTTCCTCGTTGCACCTCATTCCGTCTTTTCCTATTTTGCGGCTGAATCCCTTCTGCGCGTCTGATCCAACAACCAGCAATCGCCGCGATCTCATGTCCCGCTTTTTTGAAACTCTCCGTCAGTCGTTCATGAGCGGGCTTGCCGTTATTGTCCCGCTGGCGCTAACGCTGTGGGTACTGAATGCCATTCTCAGTTGGGTGGATAGACTGATCGCCCCCACGCTGCGCACGTATGGCCTCGATTTCCCTGGGCTTGGCGTGGTGACGATGGTCCTCCTGATCCTTCTTATTGGGGTCCTCTCCCGCAATCTGGTCGGGCGAATGGTTCTCAGAGGCATCGATTTCATCATCGTGCGCATTCCGGTTGCGCGGGCAATTTACTCTGCCGTGAAAGACCTGATCGGGGCGTTCTCGTTGGGCAAACAGGGGAGGACCTTCCGGGAGGTCGTTCTTGTTGAATATCCCCGCAAGGGAGTGTACTCCATCGGATTTGCGACGAATGACCTGACTGCAAGAGTTTCGTCAAGACGGACTCATCTGGTAAGCGTGTACTTTCCGCATCCGCCAAATCCAACCTCGGGTGTGATGGTACTCGTTCCCCGCAAAGAGGTGCGGATTCTTGATCTTTCCGTAGAAGAGGGGCTGAAGCTTGCGTTGTCAGCAGGCATTGTCGCGCCCCACGAGCTTGTGGAACGAACTCGTCGTCCGTCGGTACAATCGTGATCCAGAACAGTTGAGCGCCAACTTTTCGCGGAGGTCTCCATGGAAAAAATTCAGGAACTATTCGTTGTCGTTGAGAATCATCCGGGGGCTTTGGGGGAGCTGCTCGGAGTGCTCGGAAAGGAGAAAATCAACATCGAAGCGATAGGATTGTTTCAGGACGTGGCGAAACTTTCCGTCTCAGACATCGGACGCGCCAAGAAAGCGCTCGCGGGCAAGTATCAGGTGGAGACCCGCGACGTCCTGCGGCTTGAGCTCGATAACAATCCTGGAACTTTTGCGTTTGTTGCCTCCCGCCTGGGGAATGCCGGACTCAACATCGACTACTGCTATGCGACGGTAAGCAAAGGCCAATCCAAGGCGATTGCAGTAATCGATGTGAGCGATATCGATAGGGC
>JACQPU010000286.1 GCA_016207365.1 Ignavibacteriales bacterium
CTCGTCCCGCGGAAACGCTGAATTCCCTCCAAGCCTGGTTGCTCCACGCCTTGCACCGATAAGCTGTTTTGCGTACAGTTAAGAGCGACTATTTCACTGTCGTTACAGAGATGTCCCTCGGCTCGATTCAATCGACTTCTGTGCTCACCGAAACAGCCAACGGAATAACCCTCCATGACCGGGCTGTGTTCTTCCCGCGCTTTGCCATCCTCAAACCCTTCGCCAGGCCAATACTGCGTATGCTCTATACGTTCTTCGGTGTCGGCCGCCAGTACCGCGCCCTTAAGACCGCTATTGAAACGGCGGTGGACCAATCAAAACAGGATGAGCTCGTTTCCGTTCCCGCATGAAGGACGTCGATACTCTTTTTCCCGGTATTCTGTGCCTTATCATCCTCTCAGGCTGCCAGCCGCGGGGCGATGGTAAAACAGAGATGCCGTCCGGCTATCCACTTCGCTATTCGATCGGCTCCGTTGATCCAAGATTCGGCATCGAGCGCGAACGGTTCTTGACTCTTGTCCGCAAGGCCGAGAGCACATGGGAGGAACCCTTTGGAATCGCGCTTTTTGAATACGATCCCACGGCCGAATTCTCCGTAAGCCTGGTGTTCGATCACCGGCAGCAGAAAACCTTTGACGCGAAGGAGGCGAAGGCTGGCCTGGATGCACAAGAACGGTCAATACGATCGCTTATGCAGGAGTACAATTTCGGCTCGGAAAAGCATGCGCAGTTGAAGAATGCGTACGAGTCCCGTCTTACGGCGTTCACCGACCGGCTGAACAACCACAATCGACGCGTGGCTGAATGGAACAAGCAAGGTGGCGCGCCGCCAGATGAGTTTACCCGTCTTAAGGAGGAAGAAAAGTATATTGAAGGATTGCAAAGAGACGTTGACAATGCGCTCACGGAACTGAACGCTACGGTGGAACGGCTGAACGTTCTGGCGGGAGCGATCAAGGAACTCAGCGACCGATACAATCTCGAGGTCGCTTTATTCAATGGCCGTTTTGTTGAGAGCAGAGAGTTCGAACAAGGTCAGTTCGACGGAAGTCAGGTGATCGTATATCAGTTCAACGACGAACAAGACCTTACGATCGCACTAATCCATGAATTCGGTCACGCATTGGGCTTTCAGCACGTGGAGACTCCCGGGGCAGTCATGCACCGGCGACTCGAGAAGCAAGATATGCAGAACATTCGCCTCACCGCGGATGATGTCCGGCTTTTGCGGGACAAGTTTCATCGCTGAGGACACAACGGATTTCTTGCTTTTCTCGGTGATTTCGGCTATTCTTTTCAGCGATCTACATTCAGCAAGGAGCACTGCATGAAGCACGCGTTCTGCATGGTCTGGATTTTCGTGTTGTTCCCTTCGATTCTCGCATCGCAGCCTCAACAGGCCGAGGACGATCTTCAGAGGAAAGCCGTCCGTCTCGCACGGGAATTCATTATTGTTGACGGCCACGTGGATATTCCGTACCGGTTGAAGAACAGGTACGAGGACATCTCCGGCCGGACCCCGGGAGGCGACTTTGACTATGTTCGCGCCCGGCAGGGCGGCCTCGATGCCCCTTTCATGTCCATCTATGTCCCTTCTGAACGTGAAGACAACGGGGCGAAAGCGCTTGCGGATACCTTGATCAATATGGTGTATGAATTCCAGCGAAAATGGCCCGACAAGTTTGCAGTGGCCACATCCGTCGAGCAGGTACGGACGAACTTCACAAAGGGATTAATCTCCCTTCCCATGGGCATGGAAAACGGATCGCCGATCGAAGGAAACGTGGAGAATCTGAAATACTTTCACGACCGAGGGATTCGCTATATCACGCTCACACACGGCAAGGATAACCATATTTGCGATTCATCCTATGACACAACACGCACCTGGAAAGGTCTGAGTCCCTTCGGAAAGAAAGTTGTCGAGGAAATGAACCGGCTGGGCATCATGATCGACGTTTCTCACATTTCCGACGATGCGTTTTATCAGGTCATCCGGCTTTCCAAAGCGCCGGTAATTGCATCCCACTCATCGTGCCGCGCCTTCACACCCGGATTTGAGCGCAATATGTCGGATGAGATGATCAAAGCTCTGGCAAAAAACGGGGGCGTCATCATGATCAATTATGGCTCGTCGTTTCTTAGCAAGGACTTCCTGGACAAGGAGGAGCTCGTGCGCAAGGACGCGCGTCGCTATATGCGCGACCACGGACTTTCCTTTGGAGACCCTGCCCTCGAAGCGCACTTTTCGAAGCTCCGTGAGAAACATGACTTAGTAAATGTTGATATTTCCCTGGTCGCCGACCACATTGACCATGTCGTGAAGCTGGTCGGCATCGATCATGTCGGCTTGGGATCAGATTTCGACGGTGTTGGACCTACCCTGCCGGTAGGCCTGGAAGATGCATCAAAACTGCCCAATCTCCTCCGTCTCCTTCTCCGGCGCGGCTACTCAGACGAGGAGATCAAAAAGATCAGTGGTGAAAACGCGCTGAGGGTATGGTCGAAGGTGGAGGAAACATCGAAAAGGCTGATGGGAATGAAGTGAAAGACGGGCCCCCGCGGGACCGCTCTATGGCTGCGTAAGTCTTCTCATGTTTGTTCCGTCGGCTCCCATAATCCACAACCCCCCATCCCCTTTCGCCGTGCGCGTGTAGACAATCCTGTTTCCATCCGGGCTCCACGCCGGATAATCTCCCCCGTCACTGGTAAGCTGCGCGAGGCTTTGCGCACTCATCGTATATTTTAGAATCTGGGCGGGGTATAAGCCGCTGAAATGTTTCGCGCTGAAAACGATTGCTGTGCCGGAGAAGTTCATCGACAGAAATGCGCAGTCAGCAGTCGATTCAAATGCGAAAAGGACCTGCAATCGCACTCCTGCCGTGTCCATCGTTTCAAAACTGTAAAGAGCACTGTTCACTGCAACGCTGGCGAGAAGGTACAGTACGTTTCCGGAGGGAGTCCAGGTCGGAAAGTTTCCGGCTGATCGAATCTCAACGGATTGATTTGAAGAAAGGCGGAGAATTCTGATTCCGTTGCTTCGGTAGACAATCATTGTTCCATCGAGAGACCATGCAGGCCTGATGTCTGTGAAACTGCTCGTAAGCTGCGTGAGGCTGTCCCCGTTCGCCTTGATTTTGAACAAACTCCCGTTTGCCGAGAAGACAAGCCACTTCGAGTCAGGCGACCAGTGTACGCCTATTCCTTCTCCTGCCCGCAGTAATCTCATGTTTGCTCCCGATGAATCCACAAGATGGATTCCCTGGGCACCGGCCGCCTGATTCGTGAATGCGATCGTCTGACCGTCGGGGGACCAGGCAGCGCGAATATGAACAACAGATTCCTCAAGGAACAACGGAGCTTCGCTGGGACTGGTGCATGCAGAAAAGGCCGTCAATCCTCCAAGAACAACAAATGTGCGAAACATAGTCATCATGCGCCTAGTGTACGTCTTCGCAACATCATTTTCAAGCCACACTTGACTTTACCCGACGTCTTAAACAGATTGACGTTCTCACTTTGGAGGTATTATGAAAATTGTGCTGTTTATCTCTCTGATCCTAACGTCAATGACGCACGCCCAGGAGCGTCCGCGGCTACGCGAACTCGGTGTGACGATTGGGATCTTTGATCCTGGCCCTCTGAACGCGATCACCGATGTTCATGACGTGCGCGTGGGCCACGTGACGCTGACACGCGGAGATTCCGTACGAACTGGCATAACAGCCGTGGTTCCTCACGGGGGCAATCTCTTTACGCGCCGAGTGACCGCCGCCATGGAAATCGGCAATGGATTCGGAAAACTCATTGGATACACGCAGGTGGCAGAGCTCGGTCAGATTGAGACGCCGATTGTACTCACCAACACCTTAAGCGTGTGGGACGCGGCAAATGCCATTGTCGATTACATGCTTGGGATCCCAGAAAACTCGGATGTCCGGTCGATCAATCCCGTCGTAGGCGAAACGAACGACGGTTTTCTGAACGACATCCGCGGGAGGCACGTATCGCAGACTGACGTTATGATGGCAATCCGGTCTGCGGCAAGCGGGCCGGTTTCCGAAGGAAGTGTGGGCGCCGGGACGGGTACCGTTTGCTTTGGCTGGAAAGGGGGAATTGGCTCAAGTTCAAGAAGGCTGACGGCGACGTTGGGGGGACATACCCTGGGGGTACTTGTTCAGACGAACTATGGAGGCGTTCTTGATGTTGCCGGCGTACCGGTCGGAAAAGAACTTCGGAGACATAGCTTTCGATCAGAGATGGAATCATCCGCCGATGGTTCCTGCATGATTGTCGTGGCAACGGATGCGCCGTTAACCGTACATCAGACTCAGCGGCTGGCCAAGCGTGCAACCCTGGCGTTAGGCCGAACGGGGTCGGCCATGAGCCATCACAGCGGTGATTACTCCATCGCATTCTCCACCACCAACCCAACAGGGGTATCGGACGGTGAACTCTCTGCGCTTTTTCAGGCAGTCGTCGAAGCAACGGAAGAGGCCATCATCAATTCACTCTTGAAAGCAACCAACACCGAGGGTTACAAAGGAAGAGCCGTGAAAGCCGTGCCGATGGAATCGATGTTGGAATTACTGAAGAAGTACGGAAGGATCAGCGCGAAGGACGGGAAATAGTTGCCGTTTCGTGTTCCATCATCTCAACAAAACCTGCAAAAAGGTAATCGCTGTCATGCGGGCCCGGGGATGCTTCCGGATGATACTGCACCGAAAAGACCGGTAGGTCACGATGTCTCAGGCCTTCGTTTGTCTGGTCGTTCAGATTCACATGGGTTATTTCAACAGAAGAATCCAGCGACAGGGGATCGACGGCAAATCCGTGGTTCTGCGATGTGATTTCGATCTCGCGGGTAAGGAGGTTCTTGACCGGATGGTTGGCGCCCCGATGACCAAATTTCAGCTTAAAAGTCTTTCCGCCCAGAGCAAGAGCGAGGAGCTGATGGCCCAGGCAGATTCCAAAGATCGGCTTTTTCCCAATCAACTGTTTCAGGTTTTGGATTGCATAACGCACTGCGGCGGGATCGCCAGGACCGTTTGAGAGGAAAATTCCGTCAGGATCCATCTCCAGGACCTTCTCCGCAGAAAACGAGGACGGCACAACCGTCAGGGAACACCCGTACGCCGCAAGCCTGCGAAGGATGTTCCGTTTCACGCCATAGTCGTACACGACAACGTTCCATCGTTTGCCATTCGTTCGCTTTGCAGCCATTGGGGCAACAGCAAACGGGGTTCTATCCACGTCGTCCCACCGGTACGGTGAGTCGGTGGTAACCGCGCTGGTGAGATCCCACCCACTCATTTCCCGTGACGCCCGCGCCTTCTTCAGCAAGCGATCGTCATCAAGGTCCACAGTGGAAAGCACGGCTCTCATTGCGCCGGAGGTTCTGATGATCTTGGTGAGCATCCTCGTGTCGATCCCCTCAATTCCCGGTATCCCGTGTTCCGCGAGCCAATCCCCGAGGCTTCCGGTGGCGCGGAAATTGCTGTATGCGTCAAAATATTCTTTGACGACAAAGCCGGCTACCTGAGGCTTCGCGGATTCCAGGTCGTCAGGATTGATGCCGTAATTCCCGATGTGCGGGTGGGTCATGGTCACAATCTGACCGGCGTAGGATGGATCGGTGAGAATTTCCTGGTAGCCCGTAATGCTGGTATTGAAGACAACTTCCCCTGTCGATTCGACCTTCGCGCCGAATGAGGTCCCCTCAAATACAACGCCATTTTCAAGTACGAGTTTTGCTTTCAATAAAGTGCTTCTTTGAAATGACAAGTGTGATCAAGATACTCAGAATTGAAAGCCGAATCAACAGACTGAGGCCGGCTTGATTGCAACATGCCTGTAGATCCTTGGCGATTCGTTTCTCTGCAGGTGCCGTTTGATCCCTCGCAACAGAATCCGAATCAAGACTTCTGTCGAGTTTCATCCTCGGGCGAGAACACCAGTCAATCAGGGTCATTGGTGGTGTCTTACGCGACCAAGCAATACCTTGACAAGGGACATAAAAATCGTTAAATTTTCTTGGATTTTTGGGACTTTTTGATGGAAACCGAAAGAAGAACAGAGAATCTCAGCAGGAGGGAGGGGGACATCCTCAGGCACGTCGTGCATAACTACATCCAAACGGCTTCGCCTGTTGGGTCCCGATACATTTCGAAACATTTCGAATCAAGCCTCAGTCCCGCAACGATCAGGAATGTGATGGCAGACCTCGAGGAGGATGGATTTCTCTCCCATCCGCATACGTCGGCCGGGAGAATCCCCACAGACCAGGGCTATCGGTACTATGTCGATTATCTGATGGATATCGAGAACCTGACGGAGATGGAGAAACAGGCCATCCAGGAGTATCTGGGACACACGCCGGATCCTAACGAGCTTCTGCGTGAAACTTCCAAGCTTTTGGCAAAGATTTCCCGCCAGTTGAGCGTTGTTTCGTCGCCCCATCTCAGCAGTGGCATCTTTGAGAAACTGGAGTTGATCCCGATTGCCAGTTCCCGTCTCTTGGTGGTTCTCTCGATTCGATCGGGCCTCGTACGGACGATCATGATGGAGGTCGGATCCGAGGTAAAGCGCGAGATTCTCGATGGCATTGCGGCTCTCTTGAATGAGCGGATTTCAGGATTGACACTGCAGCAGATTCGGGATACGTTCGCAGAACGTGTCCGTGACGTTTCCGGGGAACAGACCGGACTTATCCGGCTCTTCATTGAATCAGTCGACCAGCTCTTCAACGATGAGAAGGACGAAAAGCTGCACATTTCGGGGACAAACGCCTTGATCGAACAGCCGGAGTTTGTGGACCCGGCGAATTTCCGCAGTGTCATCGAGTTGATCGAAAACGAGGATTTTATCGTTCACTTGCTGGAAAAGCACGATGACAGCGGCCGGAACTACGTCATTACGATTGGCTCCGAGAACGACGAGCAGCGAGCACGCGATTACAGCATCGTCACTGCAAACTATGAGTTCAACGGAGTAAGAGGTAAGCTGGGCGTCATTGGTCCGAAGCGCATGAATTACAGCAAGGTGATTCCCCTGGTGGATCACGTGGCCAGGGCCATCGCGAAACTCTTGATTCCATGAATCCAAACGACAATATGAAGAAACACGAGGGAAGCAAACCGGAGGAACAACTGCAAAGAGAAAATTCGGAGAACGCAACAACAGACCCGAAGCCGGTATCTGAGGCACAGGCGGGCGCCGGCGATTCCACGGGTGGCGAAAGCGTCAGTCCCGACCTTGAGACAAGATTAGCCGAGGCAGAACAGCGGGCTGCTTCGTACAAGGATCTTTTCCTCCGAAAAGCGGCGGAGTTTGAGAATTACAAGCGCCGGATGGAGAACGAGAACGCTCTTACGCTCCGGTATGCTCATGAGGAATTACTCCAAGCCCTGCTGCCTCTTGTTGACGACCTTGAACGGTCGCTCAAGAACGCCCACGACGTAAAAACCAGCCCATTCTTTGCCGGTGTCGAGCTGATTTATCAAAAGATGCTCAAAGTCCTGCAGTCCTTCAACGTCAGGCCATTCGAAACGGTTGGCAAGGAGTTCGACGTTCGGTATCACGATGCCCTTCTTCAGATTCCGAGGAAGGGAGTCCCTCCGCATACGATTCTGGAAGAAGTTGAACGCGGCTATCTGTATCACGACAAAGTGCTGCGTCATGCCAAGGTCATCGTTTCGGCCGACGCCGGAGACGGAGAGGAAGTCAATGCCGCCGGACATGAGCGCACGACAAAGGAAGAGTAGCGGAGCCGTATGACGAAGAGAGACTATTACGAAATCCTGGGGGTGGGACGCTCCGCCACAGCTGATGACGTCAAGAAAGCGTACCGGAAGCTTGCGCTCAAGTATCATCCTGACCGGAATCCGGGAAATAAGGAAGCAGAGGAGAAATTCAAGGAAGCAGCTGAGGCGTATGAAGTGCTCGGTGATCCCGACAAGCGGCAGCGGTATGACCGGTACGGTCATGACGGCGTACGGGGGACAAACTTCAGGGAATTCACAGATGTCAATGACATCTTTTCCACGTTTGGCGATATTTTTGGCGGCGGGTTTGGCGGGAGCATTTTTGAAGAGGTCTTCGGCGGCGGGTCGAGGGGCAGGCGGCGCGGAGCCGGTCAACGAACGGAAGGAACGCGCGGCGCGGATCTCCGGGCGACGATACGGCTGACCCTTGAAGAGATCGCAACGGGTATCGAAAAGAAAATCAGAATCCGAAGGTTGAAGTCTTGTGACGTCTGTGCGGGAACAGGTGCCAAACCGGGATCGGGAAAAACGACGTGTCCGGAATGCAACGGTACGGGGGAAATTCGTCAGGTATCGCGGTCCGTATTCGGGCAGTTTGTTAATATAACAACGTGCGCTTCCTGTGGCGGCGAGGGACGCGTAATCCGTCAGCCCTGCACAACCTGCGGCGGAGAGGGGCGGGTGCAGGGAGAGTCGACAATTAAAGTCAACGTGCCGGCCGGCGTATCAGAAGGAAACTACATCCCGCTCCGCGGCCAGGGACACGAGGGACGAAGAGGCGGGCCGCCAGGAGATCTTCTGGTCCTGATCGAGGAGCAACCTCACGAGTACTTCCACCGCGAAGACGATAACATCCTCTACGATCTCTGGATCAGCTTTCCGGTCGCCGTTCTGGGAGGCGACGTGGAGATCCCGACGCTAACAGGAAAAGCGCGATTGACGATTGATCCTGCAACGCCATCCGGACGGGCTTTGCGGATGAAGGAGCGGGGGATCCCGCATTTGAACAGCCATGGGAGGGGCGATCAGATCGTCCGCGTGAATATCTGGGTGCCCCGGGAACTCAGTGCGCGCGAACGCGAGATCCTGAAGGATTTTCAGAAATCCCAGAATTTCATTCCGAATGAAGAAGAGATTCGAGCGTCAGGAAAGAGTTTCTTTGAAAAAGTGAAGGACGCATTTTCGTAGACACCATGTTCAGGCGCCTGCAGGATTGGCTGGCATTAACGGCCACTGAGCGCAAGGTGTTATTGTTCGTCACGGGCGCCTTTGTCGCAGGATTGGGAATTCGCCTCTACCAGGAGACCTTCCCAAAAGAACGATCTTTCGATTACTCGGCATCGGACAGCGCGTTTGCATCTCTCAGTGCGGCACCCGAGGAAACCGCTGAAGCGAAGGACGTATTCAAAGGGCCGCTCGATATCAACAAAGCCACCAAGGAACAACTCATCGCACTGCCCGGTATCGGAGCCGTGACAGCCGAACGAATACTTCTGTACCGCGACCATCACGGTCCGTTCCAGTCCCTCGAGGATCTTCGAAAAGTCCGCGGGATCTCCAAGCGAAAACTTGATCAACTCAGACCCCTGATTGCGGTCTTTTAGTCCATAAACCGGAGGAACAATGTCCGTTTACCAAGAGGCAAAAGGTTCACCGATTCTGAAAGCTGTGATTGTCGTACTCTTCGGCGTGCTGGCCTACGTCTTGTATGAGCCGTACATGATCCGCGAGCAGGAAGAAACCAACAAGCGAGAATCGCGCGCGCGGATGATCAATATTCGCCAGGCTCAGCTGCTCCATATCGGCCAGTTCGGCCGTTATAATACCTCCGTGGATTCTCTTGTTTCATTCGTCAATACGCTCCCCGATTCGATCCGTACGATGCATTTTCGTCCTCTGGCCCTTAGCTCATTTGTTCCGGAATCGCTCCTTCACACGCCAAAGTCATGGCGGCCCTATTTCCTGCAGGTTGTGGACACAACGGCCATCAAAAAATACCTCGTGGACGACCCCGATGGCTACGGGTCCATAGGCTCTCTCACTGACGATTCGCGCGTGAACAAGGCTTCATGGGAAGAATAGACTTGCCAACCGATAAGACCCGGCCTCAATCATGAAATCGACTCGCCATCTTGGTGTATCCTTCTGCAACGGCAGTATTCAGCTTGCCGAAATTGAACAAGGAAGAAAGATCGTTGTGACGTCACTTGCGGAACGCGAATCCAGCATCGACCTTGTTCAGGCCGGCATTCATCTTTCTGCCGAACACCCTCAGGTTGCGACGCTTGCAGGCGAACTCGGCGAAATGATTAAACGCAACAAGATTGCGACGCGCTCGGTTTCCTACGCTCTTCCGGCGGATCCCGTTTTCATCAATATTATCCCGCTCCCCACCTCCCTGCAGGGACCAGCCCTGAACGACTTTCTCCTGTGGGAAATCCATCAGTACTTCCCTGACGCCGGCCCGAAGGACTTCATCATCGATTCCCATCCCCTGCCGTCCAGGATGGACGTAAAACCGGCTTTCGTCGTCGGTGTGCGTCGCGGAATGGTGACCTTCTTGCAAAAAGTAACCTCAGACCTTCGCATGCAGCTTCAGCTGATCGATGTGGATCACCTCAGCACGGAAAAAACGATTTCATTCAATTATCCCGAAATCCGAGACCATGCGGTCGGTCTTTTTTCCCTTGGGATGACAGGAATTATCGCCAGCATAGTGCGGAACGGCGAGATTGTCCATTACCGGACTTACAAAGGGGATATTCCCGGGGACGTGCCGAAAACCATCAACGCGTACCTCAAACACATTAAA